>JANNAK010000232.1:0-4922 GCA_031384195.1 Gammaproteobacteria bacterium | reverse complement strand
CGCCGCCACACCATCAGGTACTCGCCGGTCCACAGCAGGTCGATCTGCTCCAGGTCCAGGCGCAAGGGGCCTTCCAGTGCATCAATCACGGCGTGGGTTTCGCCCAGCTGCCGCAACAGCACATGCTGCAGTCCCCCGCGGCCGCTGGACAGCGCCAGCACCGCCGGGCGGTTGAGTCGGCGCAGGTCGGCCCAGTCGCCCAGCGACTTGTAGCAACCGATTTTCTCGCGGCTGAGTGCCGCGCACAGCGATTCGCCTTCAGTCAGGGTCGGACGGGCGTTCCACAGCCCGACCAGGCGCGACAGCACCACCGGCAGTGGTTGCGCGGCACGCAGCAGGCGATTGAGGTTTTCTGTCGCGGTCGGCGACGCCGCCGCCGGCGCGGGCGTTTCGACCGGCGCCGCGGCTACCGGCTTTGCCATCGTCGCTGCCTCGGTGTGGCTGGCACCCTTCAGGCCGGAGGCGAGTTCCTCGCGCCAGATCCACCAGGCACCGACGCCAAGGATGGCGGCCACCAGCGCGGCGTCGAGCAGGGTCACGCGACGGCGCGGCACGGCGGCCTCGCCGCCGACCTCGCGCGCCGCACGCACCACCAGGTCGGGGGTGACTTGCCGGACCCCGGCAGCGTAGGCGCCCAGCAGCGCCCGGTCACAGAGGATGTTGACCAGCCGCGGCACGCCGCGCGAATGCTGGTGGATGGCGGCAATCGCCCGGGCGCTGAACAACTGCGCGCCGCCGGCGACGCTGAGCCGGTGCTCGATGTATTTCGCGGTCTCGTCGGCGTCCAGCGGCGTGAGGTGATAGCGGGCGGTAATGCGCTGCGCCAGCTGGCGCAGGTCCGGCCGCGCCAGCAGCGTGGCCAGTTCCGGCTGTCCGACCAGCATGATGCGCAGCAGTTTTTCCTTGTGCGTTTCCAGGTTGGTGAGCAGGCGCACCTGCTCCAGCACCTCGGGCCGCAGGTTTTGCGCTTCGTCAATGATCACCACGGTGCGCCGGTTTTCGGCGTGCGCCTGGATCAGGTGGACGTTCAGGGCGTCGACCAGCGTCTTCAGGGTGGCGCCGCGTTTTGGGTACTTCACGCCCAGCTCGTCGCAAATCGAGGCGACGAATTCCTGCTCGTTCTGGCGCGGGTTGAGCACGACCGCGACGTCGACGTTCTCGAGCTTTTGTTCGAGCAGGGTGCGGATGATGGTGGTTTTGCCGGTGCCGACTTCGCCGGTCAACTGCACGAAGCCGCCGTACTGGCCGGTTCCATACAGCAGGTGTCCGAGCGCTTCCTGGTGGTGGGCGCTCAGGTACAGGTAGGCCGGATCGGGCGTGATGCTGAAGGGCATCTCGCGCAAGCCGAAGTGGGTGGTGTACACGTCAGTGAGTGGCGCGGTGGGCGACAGGTGGCGCGGATTGTAGCGGACGCTGCATTCGCCCCGGGTGGTCCCTGCGCCCCTTGGGCCTTGCCAGAGTGATGGCGGCGCGCCTTCCATAAAAATGGCGTGCGACACCCTTTATTTGCGGCGCGGTGACGGGCGCTAGGGCTGGCGGAGCATGTCCAGGTGCGGGATGCCGTCCTCGAGGTAGGGCTGGCCGGTGGCGCGGAAGCCCAGCGAGGCGTAGAACGCCTCCATGTACTGCTGGCCGCCGATGCGCACCGGTTCGCCGGGAAAGCGATCGGCCAGTCGTGCCAGCGCAAGATTGCAGGCGTGCCGCGCGTGGCCGCCGCGACGCACCGCCGGATCCGTCACCAGCCGCCCAAACGAGGCCTCGGCAAACTTCACCGCCGGCGGCACCAGGCGCAGGCACGCCATCAGGCGGCCCTGCGCGTTGAAGCCGCACAAGTGCTCGCACTCAGCGTCCGCACCGTCCATGTCCAGGAACACGCAGTTCTGCTCCACCACGAACACCCGGCTGCGCAATTCGAGGATCGCGTACAGCGTTGCCGGATCGAGGTCGGCAAACGCATGCCAGCTCCAGCGCAGGCTGTTCATGGTGCCGAAATCCAGCCGATTTCCCGCGCCGTCGTTTTGCCGATGAGCACCTGCCCGAGGCTGACTGGAATCTCCGCCTGCGTGTCGGACATGGGGATCCGTCCGCCCATCAGTTCGGCGGACTCCTGCGGATACAGCGGCTGCGCCTCCGGCTCGGCATAGCCGTCCGGGTACTGTGGCAAACCGGTGGCAAGATCGTATTTGTCCGTGGCGCCCAGGGTGTGCAGCAACTCGTGGGCGATCACGAAGTTGTTGGTCGGTCCCTGCGCGCGGCTGGCAAAGGCGTGCACGATGCCGATCAGTCCCTGCTGCAGCCCCAGAGAGTGGCTGACGCGCGCATGGGTTGCCGGGTCGTAATACAGGACGTACACCCGCGCCTGGCTGCGCGGACGGGGCGCGTCCGATTCAATGCCGCGGGACCACCAGCGCAGCTTCAGGCTCCACCACACGGTGCCGAACAATCCACGATCTGCTGGCGGCAGTGGCGGAAGCTCCGCCAGGGTCCTGCCGAGCGTAATGCGGACCGGCTCGGCCAAGGCCAGGCCGTGATGCCCGCCTTCCCCGGCAAAGAATGTCCCGAGGTCGGAAAAATCCTCCGACGTGAGGCCGGAAACGTAGTCCTGCGTCACCGGCGAGCGGTCCGCCGCCACTGGATACAGCGCGACGCGCAACGGTGCGTCCCAGTCGGTGGTGCGCAAGCGGGTCAGCCAGGCATCCAGCGCGACGCTGCCCAGGACCAGCAGCAGGACGCCAACCCGCAGGGCTTTCCAGCCACTCATGCGCGCTGGAAGTCGTAGATCGAGCCCAGTCCGAGGATTTCGGTCAGCCGGTCCAGTGCGGCGCGTGTCTCGTCGAGAAACCTGGGGTCGGCCATATCCTTCAGCTGGAGCTTGTCGCGGTAGTGCCGCTCGACCCAGTTGAGAAGTTCGCCGAAGCGCTCGTCGTTCAGCCAGCACTTGCGGTGGACGGCCCGGCGCTCATCGTCGGACAGCGTCACTCGCAGTCGCAGGCACGCCGGTCCGCCGCCGTTGCGCATGGACTGGCGCAAGTCGTGCACGTGGATCCCGACGATGGGGTTGCTGCGGTCGTCGACCAATTCCTGCAGAAACTCCCAGACCCGCGGATTCTCGCGGCATTCGTGGGCGACGATCAGGCGAACCTCGCGGTCGGCGCCGGTCACCAGCTGACTGTTGAACAGGTAGCTCTCGATGGCATCCTCGACCGCCACCAGGTTGGCCGGCACCTCGATCAGGCAAGGGTCGGTGCCCTTGAGCGACTTGCTGATCCAGTCGCGCAGGGCGGCGGTGTGCAGGAAGGCGTGCTGGTGATAAAGCAGGACCTCGCGCGAGCCCACCGCAATGACGTCGTTGTGGAAGACGCCCTGGTCGATGACCGCCGGATTCTGCTGGACGAAATACGTCCTGGCGGGGGACAGGCCGTGCAGGCGGGCGATGGCTTCGGAGGCGGCCAGGGTTTGGCGTGCCGGGTAACGGGTCGGTGCCGGGTCCGAATCGCTGCCGCGGCCGTAGGTAAAGATTTCCAGCCCGGCGGCGCCGGGGTGCCAGGACAGGCGGGTGTGGTTGGCCGCGCCCTCATCACCCAGGGCCGGCGTCGATGGCAGCGGGTCGTGGTGCACGAAGTGTTTTGCCGACGCGAAAACTTTTTTCAGGACGGTCGCCGTGCCGGCCGGCTCGATTGAGCGGTGCAACTGCGAGCACAGGTTGGCGGGCGTGAAGTGAACCTTGCCGTCGGCGCAGTCGGCGCTGGGCGATACGGTCGCGGCGTTGGCCGTCCACATGCTGGACGCGGAGCTGGCGGCGGCCAGCAGTCCGGGCGCCTGCTTGCGCACCTTGGCCAGCACGTGTGCATCGGTGCCGCTGAATCCCAGCCGGCGCAACAGGCCGAGTGACGGGCGTTCCTGCGGCGGCAGAATGCCCTGCGGAATGCCCAGTTCCTGCAGCGCCTTCATCTTGCGCAGGCCCTGCAGCGCGGCCTCGCGCGGATTCGAGGGCTGGTCGGCGTTTTTTGTCGAGGCGACGTTGCCGTAGGCCAGACCCGCGTAGTTGTGCGAGGGCCCGACCAGTCCGTCGAAATTCGCTTCGGTCGTCATTGGCGGAGAGTCAACAGATCCTACAGCTCGATGCCGGGCGCCAGTTGCGCCGGCAGTTCCGACCGGGCCGCTTCCATGGACGCAACCGGGTAGGCGCAGTAGTCGGCGGCGTAGAACGCCGACGGGCGATGGTTGCCGCTGGCGCCGATGCCGCCAAACGGCGCGGCGCTGCTGGCGCCGGTGGTCGGGCGATTCCAGTTGACGATACCGGCGCGGATCTTCCGGTAAAAGCGCTCGTAATCCTCCACGTTGTCGGACAGCAATCCCGCCGACAGGCCGTAGCGTGTGTGGTTCGCCATCTCAATGGCATGGTCCAGCGAATCGTAACGGATGACGCACAGCAGCGGACCGAAATATTCCTCGTCGGGAAGGTCGCGCACCCCGGTGGCGTCCAGCAAGCCGGGCGAAACAAACGCCGGGCCCGCGGGCAGCTGTTTCATCTCGACCAGTGGCACCGCGCCCATCGCAACCAGTTTCCGCTGCGCCTCCAGCAGGCCGTGGGCGGCGCTGGCCGAGATCAACGGGCCCATGAAGGGTTGCGGATCATCGTTCCAGGCGCCAACGCGAAGCTTGCCCACGGCCGTGGCCAGGGCCTTGAGCACGTCATCGCCCGCGTCACCGCGCGGCACGAACAGGCGCCGGGCACAGGTGCAGCGCTGTCCGGACGACAGGTAGGCGGATTGCACGATGTCGTAAACCGCGGCGCGCGTATCGGAAACGGTGCCGACCAGCAGCGGATTGTTGCCGCCCATTTCCAGCGCGAGGATCTTGCCGGGGTGAGTGGCGAACTGGCTGCTCAGGATCTCTCCGACGCGCGCGCTGCCTGTAAA
>JANNAK010000203.1:0-1500 GCA_031384195.1 Gammaproteobacteria bacterium | reverse complement strand
TGCAGCCTGCTACCAATGCGATCGGACAGAGCGTCATGGCGAATCTCCCTTGAAACCAGAGGCCTATCCTACCCCGCTCACCGCAACTTGGCTGGCGCGAACTTGTCCCCGAAGAAATTGCCCGCGTTCCAGCTCGGCGGCGCATCGGCGTTGGCTGCCGTCAGACCGATGCCGACGTTGACCCGCACGAACTTGCGCGCCGAGTCCCAGTCCACCGGGCTCGACAAGTCGTCACTGGGCGAGTGGTAGCGGGTGCGGCGGAAGTTGCCAACCACTTCGCTGCCGTTCACCGCCGGGTCGGTGGAGCCAAAGCCGCTGATCAGGAACACCGACGGCACACCCTGGCGCACGAAGGAGTACTGGTCGCTGCGAATGAAGATGACCTCGTCCGGCGTCGGGTCGGGGGTGAGCGCCAGGCCCTCGGCGCGTGCCGCCGCGTCCACCATCGGGCCCAGGCTCGAGTGCTCGGCGCCGAAGGCCACCACGTCGGCCAACGGATACAGGAACAGCGGCATGTCCAGGTTGATGTTGGCGACCATGCGGCCAGCCCCAATCGGCGGATGTCGCGCAAAGTAATCCGAGCCCAGCAGCCCGCGCTCTTCGCCCCCCACCGCCACGAACAGGACGGACCGCCGCGGCGCCGGGCCGGCCGCGAGCAGCCGCGCCGTCTCAATTAGGGTCGCAACGCCCATCGCGTTGTCGTAGGCGCCGTTGTAGATCTTGTCTCCGTTCACTGGTGCGCCAATCCCCAGGTGGTCGAGGTGCGCGGTGTACACCACATACTCGTCGGCCAGCGCCGGGTCCGAGCCCTTTAGCAGGCCGACGACGTTGGGACTCGATAAGCGATTGAGAGAGTTTCGCCGTGAAATGTCCAGCGTCACGGCGAGGTCAAACGCCGGCAACGCCGCTGCCGCCTCGTCCGCCGCCATCACCTCGGCGTAGGTTCGCGGTGCACCGGCGAACAGGGCTGGCGCGGCTTCCTCCGAGAGGATCACCTTGCCGGCCAGCTCCGGCACGTGATCGGAGGCCACACCCGCTTCCGAAATCCAGTGCATGGTCGGCACCACGCCGACGTTCTTGACGATTCGCTCCCAAGGGTACTGCTTGCTTTCGTAGGCGTTGCGAAGCAGCACAAACCCGACCGCGCCGCGCGAAGCGGCGGCCACCTGCTTCGAGTACAGGCTGGTGTTGTAAGCACGCTGGTTGGCCGGGAAAGACTTGGGCGCACCGTTGACCACCACGACAATCTTGCCCTTCACGACCACGCCGGCGTAGTCGTCGTGGCCCAGCTCCGGCGCGTGCACGCCGTAGCCGACGAATACCGCTGCGGCGCGCGCCTGCGTGCGTTCCTGCAGCGGATCGGCCCACGCCACAAATTCATCTTTCCACTTGAGCCGGCGGCTGTTGCCCTTGTGAACGATACGGGCGCTGGAACCGGCACCGTCAATCAACGCGGCGGCATACGGCACGTCCTGCAGGTAGCTTTCGCCCGCGCCGGGG
>JANNAK010000175.1:0-2326 GCA_031384195.1 Gammaproteobacteria bacterium | reverse complement strand
TCTCAACCCAATTCAGGTAGATGCAACCGGTCGCGTCGTGCGGCGCGGTGCCGAACAACTTTCCGAATGCCTCGCGAAAGCCGCTGGAGGATCCGTAGCCGTGCTTGAGGGCCGCGTGGTCCACGCCCGCGCCATTGCGAATCTCGATAAAGGCCTGTCCCATGCGACGTCCCCGTTGGTAGGCATGAAAGCTCATGCCGTAGTGCTGCTGGAAATGCCGGCGCGCCCGCGCCGGTTCAATGCCCATCTTGCGCAAATCCGCCTCGCGCAAACGCTTTCCAGAGTCGACCGCCAACAGCAGGCGCTGCACCCAACCCGGTGGTTCGCCAGTGGCGGCCAGCGGGTGGCAGCGCTTGCAGGGGCGATAGCCGGCGAAGGTGGCGTCTTTCACGCTGGCAAAGAACTCAACATTCTTGGGCAGCGGTTTGCGTGCGGTGCAGGCCGGTTTGCAGAAGATTCCGGTGGTGCGCACGCCCATGAAGAAGATGCCGTTGTAACTGGCGTCGCTGGCCTGGCTGGCCCGCTGCATTTCCCGCACGGGGGGCAAGGTGTTCATGCGGGCTAGCCTAGGCTGGTCGCGGCCGGTCCGCCACCGGAATTACGACGACTATGTTTCCGGGCTTGGTTCACGGATTCCAGCGTCACTTTCAGGACGTGGCGCGGTGACCCAAAGAGCGCGGTGACGCTGGATCCGCCTTCTTCTCAAGCCGGAGCGATGGAAAGGGTTTGGTTGGTATCGCCGGCGAACATGCCGGCGTTGTCGAAGCGTTTCTCGACAAATTCGATGGTCGACCCGGAGATCGTGACCACGGTGCTGCAGCGTGTGCCGTAATGCGGACTGACGATGAAGGGTGCCGACAGCATTTTTTCCATCTGCGGGGTCGCGCCGGTCCTGGGCAGTTCCCCATCCGCTGCCGTGCTGCGGTCGGCAAGCGCCTTCAGCAGGGGCGTGGGCGACTCCCACTTGTCGGCAGTCCATTGCTCAAGCGCCTTGTGCAGCCGCAGTGACTTGGGCCACGGCGTGTCCAGCTGCGCATTCGACAGGGCGTGGATGCCCGGGGTGACCGACGACTGCACGAACTCCGGGTGGTTGTTGACGTAGACCAGTTCCGTGCCGTCGTAGAGCAGCAGGTTGAAGCCCGAGTAATTTTCGGCCTCGTCCTTCAGCCCCGCCGCGTAATCTGCAGCGCAGGCATTTCCCTGCAGGAATTCCGCAACCAGCTTGCCGCGCGAGGGCGAACTGGGCTCTGGCGTGGCCATGCGCCGGACGTTGGTCACGGCGGCGAGTCGACCGCTTGTGGATACCGCCAGCCAGCTGCCGTTTTGTTTCAGGTCGCGGCCGCCAAAAATGGTCGGGTAATTTTTCCAGGCCTCGGCGCGGGCGCTGGGTCGGGCGTGGAATTCATCGCGGTTGGCGGCGATGGCCAAGTCGAACTTGGGATGGACTTTCCAGGCGATGCCGATCAGACACATGCGCCATTGTGTCATTCTGGCTGCATGCTCACAGCCTACGAGCAGAAAGCGCTGCGCGAACTGCGCGCCTGGCAGGCCGAACCGCCGAGCTGGGGCACGCGCCTGTTGGCGAAACCGGGCAGCAAAGTTGCCGAGGTGGTGCAGATATTGGTCCCGACGACGGCCTTGCGCTCAGCCCTGGCCGGCAGCGATCGACTCGGACGCCGGCTGGTGGATCGCCGCTCCATCCTCAAGCGCGCAAGCGTCGCGGAAATTGCGCAGCTTCGGCAGCGTTCCCTTGAAGCCAACGACACGCTGGCAACTTCAGTGACGCGCCGAGCATTGGCCTTGGCGGGCGCCAGTGGCGCCGCATTCGGCCTCGCCGGTGCGTTCGGGTTTGCGGCCGACATTCCGACATTGCTGACGCTGGCGTTCCGCACCATCCACCGCGTCGGCCTGTGTTACGGCGAGGACCCTGCCGCTGACGACGCCCGCCAACTCGGGATCGGCGTGTTCGCGTTGGTCTCGGCGAATTCCATGGATGAAAAACAGCTGGCGCTGAACGTGCTCCACGCGCAGGTCGGCGAGTTGTCGGAGGCGGCTTGGCGCGACGGCATCGAGCGGGTAACCGAGCGCGAGCTGGCCAAGGAAGCGACCGTATACAGTCTGCAAAATCTCGCGCGCGCCATCGGCCTGAATCTTGGCCGGCGCAAGGCCGCCGGCAGCATCCCGGTTCTGGGCGCGGTCGTGGGTGGCGCGGTCAATGCCTGGTACATCAATGACGTGGCGCAAACCGCGCGCTATGTGTTCCACTCCCGCTGGCTGCAGAAAAAGTAGTGTGCGTCGCTACTTTTCGTCGATGCCCAGTTCCTTG
>JANNAK010000166.1:0-16663 GCA_031384195.1 Gammaproteobacteria bacterium | reverse complement strand
CGTCCATGGGACACGCGGGCGGAAACAGTTCGGCCCTCAAAAGACTCCGAGCCGAGGGGCGCCCGGCGGGTAATCAGCGGCGCCCCCCGTGGTCCGTGCCGGACGTGGGAACTCCTGAGCGTTAGCGAAGGAGCGGCGCGGAGGAGCCGCGAGGCCGCATGGCTATCCGGCGCGTCGCAAGGCTGCCCAAGGCCTTGAATTTATGGAGATCAGCCCCAGTTTGCAACGTAATCCCGCATAATCGGGTCAAAGCGGAGCCGGGTAATTCCCGCCGGTCCCCGCCGCAGCCGTCCTCCAGGAGCAACGCGTGGAAAAAGACCGTCAGACCCCAGTTCTGCCACTGCGCGACGTGGTCGTATTCCCGCACATGGCGATCCCCCTGTTCGTCGGGCGTGACAAGTCGATCAAGGCGCTGTCGGCCGCGATGCAGGACGACAAGCGAATCCTGCTGGTGGCGCAGCGCGTGGCCGATGTTGACGATCCCCGCGGCAAGGATATTTACGAGATCGGGACCCTCGCCAGCATCCTGCAGCTGCTCAAGCTCCCGGACAACACCGTCAAAGTGTTGGTCGAAGGCGTCCAGCGCGCCCGCCTGATCAAGGTCGGCGAGGGCGGTCCCTACCTGGCCGGCGAAATTGAGCCGGTCATCGGCGACGAGGCGAATTCCGATAGCCGCGAGCTCGATGCGCTGATGCGCTCGACGCTGGCGCTGTTCGAGCAATACGTCAAGCTGAACAAGAAGATTCCGGCGGAGTTGCTGCCGTCACTGGCGGCGATCGACTCGCCTGGGCGCCTCGCTGACACGATTGCGGCTCACTTGACCCTCAAGCTGGATGGCAAGCAGCAGGTTTTGGAAATCCTGGATCCGAAGCTGCGGCTCGAGCACGTAATGAAGCAGGTTGACAGCGAGATCGACATCCTGCAGATCGAGAAGAAAATCCGCGGCCGGGTGAAGACCCAGATGGAAAAGAGCCAGCGCGAGTACTACCTCAACGAGCAGATGAAGGCGATCCAGAAGGAACTGGGCGACCTGGATGGTGACGCGCCAAACGAAATCGAGGAACTGGGCAAGAAAATCGAGAAGGCCGGCATGCCCAAGCTGGTCAAGACCCGGGCCAAGAACGAGCACAACAAGCTCAAGCTGATGCCGGCGATGTCGGCCGAGGCCACGGTGGTGCGCAATTACCTCGACTGGCTGACGCAGATGCCCTGGCGCAAGCGCACCAAGGCCAACATTGAGCTTGCCTCGGCGCAGAAGATCCTCGACCGGGACCACTACGGCCTGGAGAAGATCAAGGAACGCATCGTCGAGCACCTTGCGGTGCAGTCACGCGTGAAAAAACTGAAGGGACCGATCCTGTGTCTGGTCGGGCCGCCGGGCGTGGGCAAGACCTCGCTGGGCCGGTCGATCGCCGAGGCGGTGAATCGCAAGTTCGTGCGCATGAGCCTGGGCGGCGTGCGCGACGAGGCCGAGATCCGCGGCCACCGTCGGACCTACATCGGCTCGCTGCCGGGAAAGATCATCCAGAACATGGGCAAGGTCGGGGTCAAGAACCCGCTGTTCCTGCTGGATGAAATCGACAAGATGTCGATGGACTTTCGCGGCGACCCCTCGTCGGCCCTGCTGGAGGTCCTGGATCCCGAGCAGAACCACGCGTTCCAGGATCATTACCTGGAGGTGGACTTTGACCTGTCCGACGTGATGTTCGTGTGCACGGCCAATACCACCAACATCCCGGCGCCGCTTCTGGACCGCATGGAGCTGATCCGGTTGCCGGGCTACACCGAAGACGAAAAGCTCGGCATCGCCCGGCAGTACCTGCTGCCCAAGCAGCTCAAGGCCAACGGCGTGAAAGACGGTGAACTCGAGCTGTCCGAGAACGCCATCCGTGGCGTCATCCGCTACTACACGCGCGAAGCGGGTGTGCGCAACCTCGAGCGCCACATCAGCAAGCTGTGCCGCAAGGTGGTGAAGGAAGTCCTGCTGCTGGAGTCGCAGCAGAAGGGCGACAAGCCGTCGGAAAAGAAGATCCGCATCACCGAGAAAAACCTGGCCAAGTACCTGGGCGTGCAGCAATACCGCTTTGGGCGCGCCGAGGAGAAGAACCAGGTCGGCCAGGTCACGGGACTGGCCTGGACCGAGGCCGGCGGCGACCTGCTGACGATCGAGGCAGCGCTGGTGTCGGGCAAGGGCAAGTTGACTCAGACCGGCAGCCTGGGCGACGTCATGCAGGAATCCATCCACGCGGCACTGACCGTGGTGCGTTCGCGCGCGGCCGGGCTGGGCGTGGACAAGGAGTTCCACCAGAAGCACGACATCCACGTGCACGTGCCCGAGGGCGCAACGCCCAAGGACGGTCCGAGTGCCGGTATTGCCATGTGCACGGCATTGGTTTCGGCCCTGACGGGTATCCCGGTGAAAAGTGAAGTGGCGATGACCGGCGAAATTACCCTGCGTGGCGAGGTGCTCCCGATTGGCGGCCTGAAGGAAAAGCTGCTCGCCGCCCATCGCGGCGGCATCAAGACCGTGGTGATTCCGCACGAGAACGTGAAGGACCTCACCGACATCCCGGACAACATCAAGGGCAAGCTGGAAATCCTGCCGGTTCGGTGGATCGAAGAGGTGCTAAAACATGCCCTCGAGCGCCAGCCCGAACCGAAACCGGATGCCGCCTCAACGCCCCCAGTGCCCACCGCCGGCGAACCGGACGCGCCGCGAGCGCACTGAATTGCCGGAAGCGCCCTAGGTCTGGTCGATCAGGGCGAGCAATTCCCGGGTCTTGGCCTGCATCAGGGCCTGGTCGCCGCGCGACTCAACATTGAGCCGAAGCACCGGCTCGGTGTTTGAGGCGCGGATGTTGAAGCGCCAGTCGGCGAATTCGAGGCTGATGCCGTCGGTGCGATCGAGGGTGGCACCCGCGGCGTAACGTTCCTCGACCTTTTTCAGCACTGCCGGAATGCTGGCGACCTGGCGGTTGATCTCGCCGCTGGCCGGGAACTTGCGAATGCGCTCGCCGACCAATCGCGACAGCGGCATCCCGCTTTCGCTGACCAGGGCAGCCACCAGCAGCCAGGGGATATTTCCGTTGTCGCAGAAGGAAAAGTCGCGAAAGTAGTGGTGGGCGCTCATCTCGCCGCCGTAGATTGCATTCTCGGTGCGCATGCGTTCCTTCATGAAGGCATGGCCGGACTTGCACTGGATCGGGATCCCGCCGCTGGCGCGGACGATGTCGATGGTGTTCCAGGTCAGGCGCGGATCGTGGACGATGCCGGCCCCAGGGGTCTTCTTCAAAAGCGCTTCGGCCAGCAGGCCGACGATGTAGTAGCCCTCGATGAACCCGCCGTTCTCGTCAAACAGGAAGCAGCGGTCAAAGTCCCCGTCCCAGGCGATGCCGAAATCGGCTTTGTGCTGCTTCACGGCGTCGGCCGTGACGGGACGGTTCTCGATCAGCAGCGGGTTCGGGATGCCGTTGGGGAACGTCCCGTCCGGTTCATGCTGGAGCTTGACGAAAGTGAAGGGCAGGTGCGGTTCCAGGGCGTCCACCACCGGCCCCGCGCAGCCATTGCCGGCATTGACGACCAGCTTGAGTGGCTTGAGCTTCCTGACGTCGACATAGCCCAGCAAATGTTTGATGTAGTCCGCGCGATGGGCGTAAGGGATCAGCCTGGGTTTGCGCGCCGGAGGCTTGGCCGATGACGCGGCTGTGGCGGCTTCAAGTTCCTTCAAGCCCGTATCCGCGGAGATCGGCTGCGCCGCCTCGCGCACCAGCTTCATGCCGTTGTAGTCGGCCGGATTGTGGCTCGCGGTGACTGCAATGCCGCCGTCGAACTTGCCGTGGAACGTCGCGAAGTAGACTTCTTCGGTCCCGGCCAGGCCGATTTCGTGCACCTCGACGCCGCCATCTTCCAGGCCCAGGGCCAGGGCTTCCAGCAATTCGCGGCTGGTAAGGCGCATGTCGCGCCCCAGCACGACCCGTTTTGGCTGGAATCGCGCGGCGTAGGCCAGCCCCAGGCGATAGGCGATGTCGGCGTTCAGTTCGTCCGGGATACGGCCACGAATGTCGTAAGCCTTGAAACAGGGCAGGCGGGCGCTCACACAATCCTCCAGGTTGTCTTGTCAACCAGTATAAGGTCGTGTCGCACGCTAAACTGCACGCGGTAGTCCGCGTCGGCACTCCGCGATGCGCCATCGTGAACCCCGCCAGGTCCGGAAGGAAGCAACGGTAACGGCCGGCGTGTGCGCCGGAACCCGCTGGCGCGGGCTGCCACAAAATTAGGAACCCGGCACCGGTGGCCGGGAGGATCCGTCGGTATCTGGCTTGACGAAATTCTGGTCTAAATTAAATGTCCTATCTTGCCCTTGCCCGAAAATGGCGTCCGCGCCGGTTCGACGACGTGCTTGGCCAGCCGCACGTGGTCAAGGCGCTGCAACATGCGCTGGCCTCGGACCGGCTGCATCCGGCGATCCTGCTCACCGGAACCCGCGGCGTGGGCAAGACCACGCTGGCGCGCATCATCGCCAAGGGCCTGAACTGCGAAACCGGCGTCAGCGCCAATCCCTGCGGGACCTGTGCGGCCTGCCAGCAGGTTGACGAGGGACGCTTCATCGACCTGCTGGAAATTGACGCGGCTTCGCACACCGGCGTGGACAATGTCCGCGAGGTCATCGACAACGCCCAGTACGCACCGTCGCGTGGGCGCTACAAGGTTTACCTGGTGGACGAAGTCCACATGCTGTCCAAGAACGCGTTCAATGCCCTGTTGAAGACGCTGGAAGAACCGCCGCCGCACGTGAAATTCATCCTGGCCACCACCGACCCGCAGAAGCTGCCGGTCACGGTGCTCAGCCGCTGCCTGCAATTCAATCTCAAGCGCCTGCCGCAGGCCATCATCCGGGACCTCCTGACGCGCGTCCTCGAACAGGAAAAAATCACGGCGGAGTCAGGCGCGGTTGCCGAACTGGCGCGGGCGGCCGACGGCAGCATGCGGGACGGCCTGTCCCTGCTCGACCAGGCCATTGCCTACAGTGGCGGCACGGCCCTGCAGCGCACCCAGGTCGAGGAAATGCTTGGAACCCAGGGCCGGCGGCGTCTGTACGAGGTGCTGCGGGCGATTGCCGACGGCAGCGCCGAGGCGGTGTTGAACTGCGTGGACGCCCTGGAGGAACAGGCACCCGACCACGCGGCCCTGCTCAATGACCTGGCTGCCGCCCTGCAGCGCATCGCGGTGTTGCAGGTATTGCCTGGCGCCCTGGACGAGGACGACGATGCCTCGCTGTCTGAATTGGCCGGCGTGATTCCGGCCGAGGATGTTCAGCTGTACTACCAGATTGCGATTGGCGGTCGCCGCGACTTGCCGCTGGCGCCGGATCCGCGCCTGGGATTTGAGATGACCTTGCTGCGGATGCTGGCGTTTCGCCCCGCGGGTGGTAGCCCGGCCAGTCCGCCACCGGTGTCCGTGGCGGGCTCCGGGCGCAAGGCGATGCCGGCATCCACGCCGGTTCGAAAAGCCGCCGCGCCGGTGCCGGTACAGGCTGCCCTGGACACTCCGGCGGCACCCTCGCCGGCGGACGCGAACTGGGATCAACGCATCGAAACGCTAGGCCTCGAAGGCTTTGCCAAGCAGCTGGCGCGCCACTGCCAGTGGCGCGGATCGGAGGCCGGCACCGTTCGGCTGGCGCTGGATCCGAAGTTCAAGCACCTGCTGCAGGATGATCGCCGCGCGACGCTGGAGCAGGCGCTTGGGACACAGCTTGGCGAAACCGTCCGCCTGGTAATCGAGGTCGCCAAGGAAGCGGTTGGGACGCCCGCTCGGCTTGAGCAGGAGCGCAACCTGGAACGCCAGCGCGCCGCTGAAACGGCAATCGAAGCTGATCCGGCGGTCGAGGCCCTGAAAAAGTCGTTCGGGGCCAAGGTGCGGGCAGGATCGGTGCAACCCCTCGGGAATGGAGCTGAAAAGTGAACAAGGGCGGACAAGGCGCGCTGGGGCAAATCATGCGCCAGGCGCAGCAAATGCAGGAAAACATGAAGCGGGTGCAGGATGAGCTTGCGCGCGCCGAAGTGACCGGGGAATCGGGGGCCGGCCTGGTCAAGGTCACCCTGACCGGCAAGCACCAGGCGCACCGCGTGCAAGTCGATCCGGCAGCGCTGCAGGAGGGTAGGGAAGTTCTCGAAGACCTCCTGACTGCGGCAATCAACGATGCAGTGCAGAAGGTTGAGGCGTTGAATCGCGAGAAGCTGGGACAGGCCGCTGGCGGCCTGAACCTGCCGCCGGGGCTTAACCTGAACCTGTGAGCGCCTACACGCCCAAGCTGACGCGGCTGATCGATGCCCTGCGCCGGTTACCGGGGGTTGGCCCGAAATCCGCGCAGCGCATGGCGTTTCATCTGCTGGAGCGCGACCGCGACGCGGTGGAGGCACTGCGGCTGGCATTAGGCGAGGCCTTGCTGGGAATCCGCCGTTGCGACCGCTGCAGGATGTTCCGGGAGGAAGGCGAGTGCCGCTACTGCAGCCCCGCACGGGCGGCGACGGGCCAGATTTGCGTGGTGGAAAACCCCTCGGACCTGGTGGCCATCGACCACAACACCTCGTACCGCGGTCGCTACTTCGTGCTGATGGGGCGACTGTCGCCCATCGACGGCGTCGGCCCCGAGGAATTGGGCCTGGATCTCCTGTCGAAGTCCCTGGCGACCGAGGGAATCCAGGAACTCATCGTGGCAACCAATCCCACGGTCGATGGCGAGGCCACCGCCCACTACATCGCCGAGCTGGCCCGGGCGCAAGGCGTCAAGGTTTCGCGGATCGCCCACGGCGTACCGATGGGGGGCGAGCTGGAATACGTCGATGGCGGCACCCTGGCCCACGCCATCAGCGGGCGCCAGCTGCTCTGATTGGAGATGTTCCAGTCGTCGCGCGGAAACCGGTGGAGATTCCGGGCGGCTGCCGGGGTGGATGCACTACTGTTTCAGTAGCTCGTCCACTTTTGCCGCGCAGATAAAGTCATTTTCGGACAGGCCGTCGATGGCGTGGGTCCAGTAGGTGACCGTCGCGGACTTGTATCCAAACGCGATGTCCGGGTGGTGATCCTCGTTGTGCGCGATCCAGGCGACGGCATTGACGAAGGCCGTCGTCCGGTAATAATTCTTGAACTCGAACTGCCCGATAACCTGCTTGCCATCTGCAGACAGCGTCCATTGGGATCCCAGCTGTTTCAGCAAAGCGCCAGCCGCGGCCTGGTCGAGGGGCTTGATGCCACCTTCGCAGGGATAGCAGCGCTTTTGGGCAAGCTCGTTCATCTCGTGGCCTTGGTTGTGTGGTTCAGGGACATTGTGCGGCGGGTGCAAGCGACGGGCAAGGCGCCGCGCCCGATTTCGTCGGCATTAACCTCTCAACGCCTGGTCCAGATCATCGCGCAGATCGCGCCAGTCCTCGACCCCCACCGACAGCCGGCACAGGGTGTCGCTGATTCCCAACTTGCGTCGAGTGGCGGCCGGTACGCTGGCGTGGGTCATTATGCCCGGGTGCTCAATCAGGCTTTCCACTCCGCCCAGCGACTCAGCGAGCGCGAAAACCTCGCAGCGCTCCAGGAATCGACGGGCCTGAGGCAAACGCCCCTTCAGCTCAATTGAAATCATCCCGCCGAACCCTGGCCTCATTTGCCGACGGGCGAGGGCGTGCTGGGGGTGCGACTTCAACCCGGGATACCGGACTGTGGCGACCTTCGGGTGGCGCTCAAGCCAGCGAGCCAGTTGCATGGCATTTTCGCAATGGCGTTCCATGCGCAAGGCGAGGGTCTTGACGCCGCGCAACGCCAGGAACGAGTCGAACGGCCCAGCGACGGCGCCAACGGCGTTTTGCAGGAAGGTCAGTTGCTCGGCAAGGGCGGGGTGGTTGGTGACCAGTATGCCGCCGACCATATCGGAATGACCGTTGATGTACTTGGTCGCCGAGTGCATCACCAGGTGAAATCCGTACTCCAGCGGCCGCTGCAGGGCCGGCGAAGCGAACGTGTTGTCGGCGCAGGCCAGCAGGCGATGGCGCTTGGCAATCCGCCCGACCGCGGAAAGGTCGATGAGCTTGAGCAGTGGGTTGGTCGGCGTCTCGACCCAGATCAATTTGGTCGCTGGCGTAATCGCGGCCTCGATGTTGGCCGGATCACGCATGTCCACGTAACTGAAACGAAGGCCGGCGGAACGCTCCCGCACCTTGGTGAACAGGCGGAAGCTTCCGCCGTAGAGGTCGTCCGAGGCAATGACGTGGTCCCCCGGCGCCAAGGTGTCGAGCAGGGTGGCGGTGGCGGCCAGGCCAGACGCAAAGGCGTAACCGTGCGTACCGCCCTCCAGGTCGGCGATGCAGCGCTCGTAGGCAAAGCGCGTCGGGTTGTGGCTGCGGGAGTACTCATATCCCTTGTGCCGCCCCGGGCTTTCCTGCACATAGGTTGAAGTGGCGTAAATCGGCGGCATGATTGCGCCGGTGCTGGGGTCCGGCGACTGCCCTGCGTGAATCACACGACTGGCGAGGGCGAGGCGCTTGCGGGAACGTTTCATGAGAGTTGCTTGCGCAGGTGGTTGAGGAGGTCAATCCGTGTGATCAGGCCGATAAACCGCCCGTGCTTGGCGACCACCGCGACATGGTCGCGCTGAAAGATCGGAAGCAGGGCCGACACCGGTGCGTCGGGCGTAATGGTTTCTACCTCGCGCACCATCGCCGTGTTCACCGGGCTGTTGAACCGGTCCGGTTGGTCTTGCACGTGCAGCAACAGGTCGGATTCATCAATGATCCCGGCCAACCGTTCGCCGTCCATTACGGGAAGCTGCGAAACGTCAAAAAGCTTCATCCGCCGATAGGCGTGCATCAGCGAGTCGCTGGGCTTTACCGTCACGGCCGACCCTTCCTGGTAGCGGCGCACGATGAGGTCCAGCAGATTGCCTTCGCGCGGCCGCTCCAGCAGGCCCTGCTCGAACATCCAAAAATCGTTGAACATTTTGCTGAGGTACTTGTTGCCACTGTCGCAGACAAACGTAACCACCCGCTTGGGCGATGTCTGCTCGCGGCAGTAACGCAGCGCGGCGGCGAGCAGGGTCCCGGTGGAGGAGCCGCCGAGCAAGCCTTCCCGCGCCAGCAACTCACGCGCTGTCAGGAAGCTTTCGCCGTCAGATATTTCGTAGGCATGGCGAACGCGGGAGAGGTCGCAGTTGGGCGGAATGAAATCCTCGCCGATGCCCTCGATCAACCAGCTGCCCGCTGCTTTCTGGATTTTCCCCGTCTTGACCACGTCCGTCAGGATTGAGCCTTTCGGGTCCGCCAGCAGCATTTCGACGTGCGGCGCGACGCGTCCAAAGTAGCGCGACAGCCCGGTCAGCGTACCGCCCGATCCGACGCCGACGGCCACCGCGTCAAGCATGTGGTCCATCTGCGCCCAGATTTCAGGTCCGGTCGTCGCTTCGTGGGCCAGGGGATTCGCGGGATTGGCGAACTGGTTGACGTAGAACGAACCCGGGGTGTCGCGGGCCAGTTTCTCGGCGATGTCCTGATAGTACTCGGGATGTCCCTTGCCGACGTCCGATCGTGTAATGCGAGTCTCGGCCCCCAGCGCTCGCAAATGCAGGACCTTTTCCTGCGCCATCTTGTCCGGGAGGACCAGGATCAACCGGTAGCCCTTTTGCGCCGCGACCAGCGCAAGCCCCAGCCCGGTATTGCCGGCGGTGGCCTCGATCAGGGTTCCGCCGGGCTTGATCTTGCCTTCCCGTTCCGCGGCCTCAATCATCGAAAGGCCGATGCGATCCTTGATCGACCCGGTCGGATTCTGGTTTTCCAGTTTCACGAAAAGGCGGCAGAGCCCGGTGTCGAGCTTCTTCAGTTCGACGAGCGGCGTGTTGCCAATGGTCTCGAGTACGTTGTTGGCGGCCGGCACGGAGATTTGTGAAAGCGGGTTGAATACCGCCAGAATATCACGCGCTTTCCACCGGCCCTGCCATGACCCCCAGCCCCAGCAACCTCATCTGGATTGATCTTGAAATGACCGGCCTGGTGCCGGAGCGGCACCACATCATCGAGATTGCCACCATCGTTACCGACGTAAACCTCAACATCCTTGAACAGGGTCCGGTGGTGGCCGTCCACCAGTCGGACGCGGAACTGGCCGCCATGGACGAATGGAATACGCGCCAGCACGGTCAGTCCGGGCTCACGCAGCGGGTACGCGACAGTCGGTATCCGGATGCGGATGCCGAGCGCCAGACGATTGAGTTCCTGCGTCGCTGGATTCCCCCAAACAAGTCGCCAATGTGCGGAAACTCGATCTGCCAGGACCGCCGCTTCCTGGCGCGCTGGATGCCGGACCTCGAGCGCTACTTTCACTACCGGAACTTGGATGTCAGCACTTTGAAGGAACTCAGCCTGCGCTGGGCGCCGGAGATCGCCAAGGGCTTTACCAAGGAAGGGACACATCTGGCACTGGCAGATATCCAGGATTCAATCGCCGAGTTAAAGCATTACCGCCAGCATTTCCTGAGATTGCCGTCCTAGCGGCCCTAGGCAGGTATTTGGACTGTGACCCGGGCGCCTCCGAGGGCTTCGGAACGATCCAGTTCAATGGTGCCCTCATAAAGACTCACCATCTCGGCCACCGCGGCCAGTCCCAAGCCCTGTCCCGGCGTACGGCTGTCGGCACGAATGCCCCGTCCAAGGAGCCGGTTCGGGTCCGGCGGGAATCCTGGCCCGTCGTCTTCGACCCGGATTACTATTCCGGCGTCGGACATTTCCGCTGCGAGGGCCACCTCGCTCCGGGCCCACTTGGCGGCGTTATCGAGGAGGTTGCCCAGTAGTTCGTACAGGTCGCCGCGATCCGCGCGCAGCTGCAGGGTAGGGCTCATGGACAGGGCGATCCGCAAGCCCTTCTCGACGTACACCTTGCCGATGGCGAGTTCTATTTGGCGGGCGATCGGCGCGAGAGGTACGGGTTGCGCCAGGGTGCGCCGGCCGGCCAGCGCGGCGCGGCCAAGTTGATGGTCAACGATTTCCTGCATCCGGTTCAGTTGGTCGTCCAGGGCAATCCGGTCGGCTCGTTGCATTGACCCGGAGTGACCGCGCAATACCGCAAGCGGCGTCTTCAGGCTGTGAGCGAGGTCGCCCAGTGCGTTTCGGTAGCGGGCCTGTTGGCTGCGCTCGCTGCGGATCATCGCGTTCAGCGCCCCGGTGAGCGGCTCCAGTTCGCGCGGGTACGGATTCTCGATCTGCGGACGATTGCCCTGCTCAACCGCGCGTAACTCGCCAACGAGTTTGTTCAGCGGCAACAAACCCCAGTACTGGACCAGCAACAGGGACAGTAGCAGAGCCAATGCGGAGGCCAGCAGCCAAGCCCACAGGGTTTTCCGGAAGATTCCCAACTGCTCGTCATAAGCGTCCGGCTCCTCGATTACTGACACCGTATATCGCTTCGGCACCTGGTCGGTGCCGATCCACCGCAGGCCGTAAGCGAGTACGAACGGGCCACTTTCACCGATTCGCTCAAGCCGGGTGCGGCCAACTTCGGGTCCGATAATCACCGGCAGGGCTCCCGCGGCACTTGGGGATCGCCACAATTCTCCGCCGGCCTCGTCCAGCAGCGCGGCCTCCAGGCCGGACTGCGGTTGGCGGAGGCGCGGATCCGGGAGCGTGTCCGAATTGACGGTCAGGCGACCGGCTTCGTCCTGGTCGGCAGCGCCAAGCAAGGCGTAAACCATTCCCTGCAACCGGTCCTGTTGGGCCGCCTTCGCGCTGTTTTGAAATGCCGCTTCAAGGCCCCAACCGCACAGTCCTATGAAGGCCAGCAGGACCGCCGACGCGGCCAGCAGCAGTCGTGCACGGATCGACCCCATCGCGTCAGCCGCCGTGCGGCTTGTTGGCCATCGCCGTCACGTTGAGGTGGTGTCGCCACTTCGGGACAAGGTCCAGCGGTATCCCTGGCCGCGAAGCGTCTCGATAGGGCGCAAGGTTTCCGCGGGATCCAGCTTGGTGCGAAGGCGTCGTACGAATACTTCAATGACATTGCTGTCGCGATCCTTGTCTTCGGCGTACAGGTGTTCCGTCAGGGTTGACTTGGAAACTACTTTTCCCGCATTAAGCAGCAGATATTCCAGGAGGCGATACTCGTAGGCCGTGAGTTCGACCGGCTGGCCATCAAGGGTCACCGACTTGGCCGCGGTATCCATCGAGACCGGACCGGATTCCAGGGTTGAATGGGCCCACCCCCCGGATCGCCTCAGCAGGGCGCGTGCGCGGGCCAGCAACTCTTCCTTGTGAAATGGTTTGACCAAGTAGTCATCTGCCCCCGCCTCCAGCCCGGCGACCTTATTTTCCCAGCCATCGCGCGCGGTCAGGATCAGGATGGGATAGGCGCACTTGCGCTTGCGGACCTGCCGGATTATTTCAACCCCGGAGAGCTTCGGTAGTCCGAGGTCAATGACGGCCAGGTCAAGTGGATACTCACTGGCCTTGTAAAGCCCTTGCTCGCCGTCGGCCGCTGAATCCACGACAAAACCCTCGGCGGAAAAAAAAGAGCAGACCTGTTCGCGGAGGTCTGGGTCGTCTTCGACTACCAAAACGCGCATGCGCTAGTCCGCCGGAATCCGGTAAGAGCGAACCTCGCCGTCCTTGAGCAATCGGACCTCATAGGCGCCGCCGTCCGGGCTTACGCTCAAGACCCGACCGCCGCCGTTCAAGCGTTGAGCGGTGCGCGCCGCTTGCTGTGCATTTGCATGCGGGTTTTCCCGTTGCTGTCGCGGCGCCCGATTGGGCCGATCCTCTGGTACCGAAGGATCAGGACGGGTCTCGCGCCTGGACCGGTCCTCGGGCGTCGAAACGTCGGAGCGGCGCTCCCGCATGGGCTCCCGGCGCTCTCGGTTGTCCTGATGATTTTTCGCCTGTCGGTCTTCGCTCTCCGACCGGTCGTTCTCGGCAGGCGCGGCACTTTGATCCGCACCATCCGGCCGGCGATCCCGCGGCCGCGCGTCCGCCGGTTGCAGGGCCATCGCGAACGTCGCGATGGCCAGGGCCAGGATTACCGATCCTTTCATTTTTCTAGTCTAGGTCATCCGATTCCATGACGGGCGCCACATCGACCCGGACCCGCAAGCGCTTGCCAGGGTCATACGGCATGAAGGTCTGGTAGGTCTGGCCGTGGTGGCGGTACGTTACGTTGTAACCCTCCACACGCTCCTCGAAGCGCGTCTGGCGAACCGTCGTGCAGCGCGTCTCGTACACGGTGCGCTCAACCACTCGGTTGCTGGTGCCGCTGTGGGCGGCTGCGTGATTTGCGCCGATGACCGCGCCGGCAAAGGTTGCGACATCCCTGCCTCGACCACTGCCGAATTGGTGGCCGATGACGCCGCCGATGATGGCCCCGAGCAATGGGGCGCCCGGGTCGCTGGCGCCGCGGTACACGGTTCGTTCGGTGACAGGTTCCTCGTAGCACTCGCGACGCGGATCGGAAACACGAACTTGCCGCACGATGGGTTCGGCGCGCACGACCTTGGCATATTCCCAGCCCCGGGATTCATCACCGGCGTAGGCCGGAGCGGTCACCAAAGTCCCACTTAAGACTGCTCCAAGGATCAACTTGTTCATCGGTTCTCTCCTGCACGTCCGCCGTTTGCGGACGACCCCACTTTAGGGTCGGAGGCTGAACCGATGCTGAACGTAAAAGCACAACAAAACCAACAAGATACGGACGGCCGTTTCAGTTCCTCGTCGTTGCGAATTTCTGTAATTGCCGCGGCGTGAAGTACGACGGGTCCTTCTCCCAATCGTAATCAATGACCTTTTTTTCCTCGTTGGTCATGTTGACAACCACGTATCGCCTGGATTGCAGGTCGTAGTGAACTTGCACACCATTAACGACCACCGGGACGTTTGAAAAGGCAATGGAATGCGACTCGGCCGTGCGCCAAAACTGGTTGCGTTCGTCGTACATGTCCTGGAGGTGCACAATCCAGGAGTCCTCGTCCAGGTAGAACGTGCGTTTCTTGTAGCGGTGGTTGAAACCCTGGCGGACTTCGGCTTCCATTACCCAGACCCGGTGAAGCTCATAACGCGTCAGGTTCTGGTTGATGTGGCCAGTAGTAACGATGTCCTTGTACTGATTCCGGGAGCTGTAAAGCAGGTAGCTGTTGTAGGGGATCAGTATTTCCTTCTTGCCCAGTAACTTGATGGTGTATCGATCCAGCGGGCCGTTGAACATGTCCATTTGGTCATGGGTCATCAGGCCGTCGAACAGTGGGTTGTCGTATCCAACTTCTCCAATACGCCGGACCCGGCTCTGGCTCGGGTTGTAAACCCAAACCGAAGTAATTTCCTTCACGCGATCAATCGGAACGTGAAGCAGATTGGCGTCTCCCGCCTTGTTTGGCGGAGAGACGGTCTTGACCAGCATGTAGAGATTCTGGTTTTTGAGGTTGTCCAGCCGCGTCTTGATGTTGTTATAGATGTAGGTCAGCTCAAGATAGACCCGTTCAATGACGTACGATCCGTCCGCCTGGGTTGCGGCGATGTTCACGTACCCGCGATACCCTCGGGTGTTGTAGCGCATGATGTGGTTCCACATCAGCTCCGTGCCATTCTTCGGAATGGGGAAGGGGTAGCCTTGGGCACTGCAGCAAAACCCGAAGCCGTTGTTGGTTAGCTCAACCTTGGTGGCATTCGCCTTGGTGGCGTCGTAGAACCACTGTGGGTAGGAGGCGGATCGCCGTGTTGGATAAACCGGCATCTTGTAATCGGGAAACGTGCGGAACAGCGCTTTATGGCCTTCCGTCAGCCATTTCTCGTACTGGCTCAGGTTGGCATTTGTAATTGTGTAGACCGGTTTGTCCGCCGAAAAGGGATCGCCGTCGCGGCCGTAGTCCTTCTTCGGCAGGCCACCGTCCCAGGCCGGAATTGTTCCCGCGGCATTTCCGGCCTTCTCGGCCCCAATTGGGGTCAGCGACGTCCCCAGTGCCGCCGCTTCGTCCGGGGATACCTTTGCCACCGCGAGAGGCGCGAGCAGTAGCAGACACAACCATCGCCAGCGTGACCTCATCGTCAGTCTCCTCAGTCCTGTTTGACCAGAAATCCGCCGCTGGAGTTCATCGGCATCGCCAAGTTGCAGAGCCAGCCCAGTGCCGGCATCAGCAACACGGCGCCAAAAAGATTGGTCGTAAACATGAACAGCAGTAGCAGTCCCATATCGGCCTGAAACTGAAGCCCCGAAAACAGCCAGGTTGCGACGCTCACGATCAGGGCCAGGGAGGTGAAGGTCGTGGCCTTTCCGGCGGCGCGCAGCGCCTGACGAAAACCTTCCCGGAGAGTAACGCCTTTCCCAAGGGCATGGGCCAGCATGCCCCACAGGTAGATCCCGTCATCGACGCCGATACCGACACCGAATGCGGCTACCGGTAGCGTTGCCGCCTTCATGCCGATGCCCAAGGTTGCCATGAAGGCGTACGTCAGGAGCGAGCAAAGGACCAGGGGCGTGATGATGCAGATCACGCTGGCAATTGACCGAAACGACAACCAGACGAAGATAAGGAGAGTCAGGTGGACCCAGACGATGACCACGACCTCACGGGCACGGATTTCCGCATTGGTCGCCGCCATGATGCCGACATTGCCGGAGGCGAGCGCGAGGTGGACTCCGGAGCCGGGGTTGTTCGCCTCGAAGGACCCGGTGGCCTGCAGGATCCCCTCAATGGTCTCGGCCTTGTGGTCAATCGTGAATACCAGTACCGGCATTCGTGAGCAGTCCGGGTTTTGCAATCCGGACGAGGTGGGCACGCGGCCGGTGACCTGGGACAGGGCACCTTCATTTCGCGGCAGCACTTTCCATTTTGGCGCGCCCTCGTTGTACAAGCCGCGCACCTCCCGGGCCACCACTGGCAGCGCGTAGGCGGCGGCGACGCCTGGAGTGTTGCGCAACTGCCAGACGTAACGATCAAGAAACTCCATCGCCGTGCTGTCGACACACCCGAATTCGTGGGTTTCAGCAATCACCTTGAGCACGTCAACGCCAATGTTGAAGTGCTTCACGATCGCCTCCGCGTCCTGGTTATAGCGACTGTCCGGACGCAGCTCCGGGACTCCGGCTTGCGTGTCGCCAATGCGAAGATCCGGGTACTTCCAGATTGCCCAGCCAAGCGCCAGCGACGCAATGGCAAGGGTGATGATGGCCGCGCGGGGTTGGGTGATTCCCGCAATTTTTTCCCACAGCCGCTCGCCGGCTTGCTGGCGAATGCGGGACTTTTGCCGGAATTTCTCCACGTCCGGGAGGCTGACCCAACTCAGCACGATCGGGAGCATCACCTTGTTGGTCACGATTACGGCGGCCATTCCCATCGCCGCGTTGATGGCCATTTCCTGGACGATGGCGATTTGAATGAAGGCGAGGGTGGCAAAGCCGATGACGTCGGTCACGATGGCGACCGTTCCCGGCAGGAACAGTCGGCGGAATGTCTCGACGGAGGCCTCATGGGAGCCCATGCCCGATTCGGCGACTTCGTGTCCCCACAGGTTGATGTACTGGACGCCGTGGGAAACACCGATCGACAAAATCAGGAACGGGACCAGGATCGCAAACGGATCCAGGCCGAACCCGGCCAGCTGCAGGAGCCCAAGCTCCCAGACAACGGCGGCCAGCGCCGCGGACAGCGGGAGCA
>JANNAK010000157.1:0-3007 GCA_031384195.1 Gammaproteobacteria bacterium | reverse complement strand
GCAACAGGTTCCCGGCATTGAGATCACCGGTCTGGATGGCGATCCGGCGATGCTGGAGCGGGCGCGGGCGAAAGCGCAGCGCGCCGGAGTTTCCATCCACTTCGATCAAGCGCTGTCCGACGCAATGCCGTACGCGGACGGCCGCTTTGATCGCGTACTGACCAGCCTGTTTTTCCACCACCTGCAGACCGGGAGCAAGCACCGCAGCTTTGCCGAAATCTTCCGCGTGCTCAAACCCGGCGGCAAATTGCACGTCGCCGACTGGGGGCGGGCGGCCAATCCGCTGATGCGCCTGTTGTTCCTCAATATCCAACTGCTCGACGGCTTTCCCAACACCGGCGACAACGTGCGCGGCCACTTGCCCGAGTTCATGCGTGAAGCCGGCTTCACCGAAGTCGAGGAACGCCGCCGGTTCTCGACCATGTGGGGCACGCTGTCGCTTTATCGCGCCGCCAAACCGAAGCCATGAAGCCCCCCGCCTGCCTCTGCTAGGCTAACGCCCTTGAACACGCACTCCTTCGCACGACTGTGGCTGATCACGCTGGTCAGCGTGTCGCTATTGGCGGTGCGCGTCAGCGGTGTTCATCTGCACCTGTGCCGCGACGGACAGGAGCCGCCGGCCACGGTGCACATTTCCGATGCCGGTGATCACGACGACCATCACACCCCCGCCGACGAACCGCACGCCGACCTGGATGTTTTGCTCGATGACGGCTTGGCAAAAACGGCAAAGTCTTTATTCGACCTCCCTTCACTTGCCGGACCGGCGGCCGCTCCCTACGTCTTAGTGGCTCTGCAAGGGGCTGTCTGGACGCAAGACCGCAGGACAATTTCCAGGACTGTTAGCCGACTATTGCGGCCGCCCTCGCGCGGCCCGCCGCTGTAAACCTCCCCGTAGTTATTTTCTCGTCCTGAAGCGCTGCGCGCTGGGCGCGCGGCATGTTGTGGGAGGTTTACATGAAGTTTGTATTTCCGCTATTCAATGGCGGCCTTGTCGCCACGGTCCTTGTACTGGCGTCGGCGGTCTCGGCGCAGCCCATTGAGTCGCCACTGCCCGTCGCCGCGAGCGGGCTTACGCTGAGCCAAGCCGTTGCCGAGGCTCTGGCGCGCAATCCCGATCTCGCCCTGGCTGCGCCTGCTTTGCGCGCCGCGACCGCGCGCTCAGAGCAGGCCGGCCTCCGACCGGCTCCGCAGTTATCGCTGGAGCTGGAGGACTTCGCCGGAACGGGTGTTTACAAGAACGCGGACTCCGCGCAAGCCACGCTGGCGCTGTCGCAAATCCTGGAGTTCGGCGACAAGCGCGGCCGGCGCGTGGACGCAGCGCGTGCCGGTCTCGATCTCTTGAGCCTCGAGCAGCAAGCGCGGGCGCTGGATGTGCTGGCCGAAGTGAGCCGGCGCTTCATCCATGTCGCCGCCGACCAGGATCACCTGCAGCTCACGGAGAAGGCGACCGAACTGGCGCAACAGACGGTGGCGGCGGTGGAAGCCCGCGTCAAGGCCGCGAAGTCGCCCGAAGCCGAACTGCATCGCGCACGCATCACGCTGGCGCGCGCCGAGGTGGAACAGGAGCATTCCGAGCACGAGTTGCTGAGCTCACGCCGCAAACTGGCTGCGATGTGGGGCGAGACTCAGTTGGCCGCCGGATTGGTGAGCGCCGACCTCTACGCGCTTCCGGAAGCTGGTGATTTCGATGCGCTGCTGGCCCGACTTCGGAAGAACCCGGACTTCACCCGCTTTGCTTCGCAGGCGCGCTTGCGCGACGCCGAAATTCGCCTGGCGCAAAGCCGCCGCCGCGGCGACGTGGAACTCTCGGCCGGTGTGCGCCGCCTTGAGGCGCGTGACGACCATGCATTTATTGCCGGACTTTCAATTCCGCTGTTCAGCGGCCGCCGGGCGTCCGCCGCAATCACCGAGGCGGAGGCGCTGCGCAGCTTGACCGACGCCGAAGAACACGTGGCGCTGGTCAAGGCCGAGGCGCAATTGTTCGATCTGCACCAGGAACTGAAACACGCGATTACGGAAACCGTGCTGTTGCGCGACAAGGTGCTGCCGGAAATGGACGAAGCCCTGCGCGAGACGAAGTACGCCTACGAGCGCGGACGCTACAGTTATCTGGAATGGGTGGAGGCGCAGCGCGAATTCATTGATGTGCGGCGCAGCCTCATTGTGGCTGCAGCCAACGCGCATAACTTCCGCACCGAAATCGAGCGTCTGACTGGCGAGCCACTGGCCGCCGCACAAGGAAAGTAATCATGAACACACTCAAATACTGGATTCCCGCCGCAGCCTGTCCCCGAGTTTTTCTGTCGGGGGTAGGAATGACGCTGCTAATTCTAATTGCTGCCTGCGGTTCTTCCGAATCCCCTACCGCTGCGGGAGCCGCGAAGGAGGAAGCCGGCCATGGCGAAGCCGGTGAAGCTTCGATGACGAAAGGCCCGCATGGCGGCCGCCTGTTGCAGGACGGCACCTTTGCCGTGGAGATTACGATTTTCGAACGCGGCGTGCCGCCGGAATTCCGGGTCTATCCGACGCAGGATGGAAAGCCCGTCGCGCCGGGTGCGGTGACTCTGAATATCGAACTGCGTCGCCTCGGTGACGCGTCCAGGCCGCTGTTGAAGAGCGTGGGGATGGACTCGAAATCGCCGAGCGGCGGCGGCGTGTTGCTGGCGTAGAAGACGGCGGGACCGAAGGCCCACGCGCTGTCATCGTAGCCGGGCGCGCGCCACGCCGTGCCGAGATCCGCCCCGGTGGCGTGGTATCTCCACGAACTGGCGAGCGCGATGGGCGCGGCATTCGAGAGCGTGATGGTGATGAGCGGAAAATTCTCGCGTCCCGGCGTGCCGCCAACTTGCGCGCTGGTGCGCCAGTTCGCGGAGGAACCGCTGGCGGAGTTGCGCTGGAATTTCGCGAGCGCTGGACCCGCGCCGTCGGGAGCCACGGGCCATTCGCCTTCCACGCCATAGCTCACCGAGTCCATGAGGCGCTGGTTGTTGTTGCGGAGGTTGAG
>JANNAK010000155.1:0-18472 GCA_031384195.1 Gammaproteobacteria bacterium | reverse complement strand
CGCCCGGGCCGGGGCCGCGCGGCTGGCGCAATTCCACGCGCCGGTTGCGGAAGCGACCCGGCCGGGTCTCGTTGTCGGCGATGGGTTCCGAGGCCCCATAGGCCCGCTCGAACACGAATTTCATCTGGACCTGATTGGCCTGGAGGTACTCAAATACGGCGTGCGCGCGCCGACTCGACAATTCCCGGTTGCTCGCCGCGCTGCCGTAGGCGTCCGAATGCCCGGCCAATTCGATCGGCGATTCGCCATAGTCCTCCCTCAATCGCGGGATGGCCAAGTCGATCCGGGCGCGTGCCAAGGGACCCAGCTGATCCGACCCCGAAACAAAGGGGACACTGAGCAGCACGATGTAGTCCGGGGACGCCGACACCTGCGGCGCCGCCACAGTCGAATGGGCGAGAAGCAGGAGTGGACCCAACCAGCGCGCGACAGGCATGCCGCGAATTCTAGCGGTAAATGCGCCCGGCGCCCGGACCTCAGCTGATGGCAGGCTCGCCGCTGGGCCCGCGGTCGGCGGCGGTCTGGCGATGCATCCGTTCCAGCGCACGTCCCACCGCCGCTGGATTGTCGACCTTGGCGATGTGGAACAGCGCATCGCCCTCGTGCACCAGCGGCAGGCTGAGGCGCCCGATGATGACGCCATCCACCGGGGAGAAAGCCTCCCGTTCGGTTTCGCCGAAAGGGTCGCCGACCAGCGCCAGGCATTGGCCGGCCCGCACTACTTCGCCCAATCCGACCTGCGCGCGCAGCATGCCGCTCTCGGGCGCCCGGACCCAGCTGCTGGAACGGGCGATCACTGGCTCGACCGGAACATCCCGGGCGGCGTCGGCCGGTCGATCCAGCATTTCCAGTTCATAAAGCACGTTCAGGACACCCTGTACGCCGATACGGATGCAGACTTCGTCAAAGCGCAATGCCTCGCCGGCCTCGTACAGAATCACCGGAATATTCTGGCGGGTGGTGTACTCGCGCAGGGTGCCCCCGGTTGGCTCGGAGTTCAGTAGCAGCGGCACGCCGAAGGCCTGGCACAGGCGCAAAGTGTCGGCGTGCGCCAAGTCGCCGCGGATCTGCGGCAGGTTGGGCCGGTGCAGGGCGCCGGTGTGCAGGTCAATCCCGAAGTCGCTGCCGAGGACGACCTCGTTGATGAATCGGTACGCCAGCCGCGCCGCCAGGGATCCGGTCTCGCTGCCCGGGAAGCTGCGATTGAGGTCGCGGCGATCCGGCAGGTAGCGGGACTGGTGCAGGAAGGCCAGGGTGTTCACGATGGGCACGGCCAGCAGGGTCCCGCGAAGCTGGTCCAGCTGCGGCATTTTCATCAACCGCCGGATGATCTCGACGCCGTTGATCTCGTCACCGTGAAGGGCTGCGCTGATGAACACCCGCCGGCCTGCCGCCTTGCCGCGAATCACCTGTACCGGCACGGTCACCGGCGTGTTGGTGTAGAGATTCGCGACCGGCAATTCAACCCGGGTCCGCGTGCCGGGCGCCACCGACTGCCCGCCGATCTCGAACGTGCTCATCGCGTTTCAGTCCCCTCGGTCATCCCGCACCTCAGCCCTTGCCCCGGGTACGGGTTTTGTTCGGCCTGGCGTTCTTCTCGATGAACTGGATCATCAAGCCGGCAATATCCTTGGATGTCGCCTGCTCGATGCCCTCGAGGCCCGGCGACGAATTGACCTCCATTACCACCGGCCCGTGATTGGAGCGCAGGATGTCCACGCCGGCGACGTTCAATCCCATGACGGCGGCCGCGCGCACGGACGTCGAGCGCTCTTCCGGCGTGATGCGAACCGGCGTTGCCGTGCCGCCCCGGTGCAGGTTGGAGCGAAACTCCCCGGCCTTCGCGGTCCTCTGCATCGCCGCAATCACCCGGCCGCCGACGACGAAGCAACGGATATCGCTGCCCTTGGCCTCGGAAATATATTCCTGCGTCAGAAAGTAGGCGTCGAGGCCGCGAAACGCCTCAATTACGCTCTGGGCGGCGTTGTCGGTTTCCGCCAGCACCACGCCCTTGCCCTGCGTCCCCTCAATCAGCTTGATGATCATCGGCGCGCCACCGACCAGCTTGATCAGGTCGGTGGTGTCGTCCGGGGCATGCGCAAAACCGGTCACCGGCAGGCCGATGCCTTCGCGCGCCAGCAATTGCAGCGAGCGCAGCTTGTCGCGCGACCGGGTAATGGCCACGGATTCGTTCAGACAGTACGTGCCCATCATCTCGAACTGGCGAACCACCGAAGCGCCGTAAAACGTCACCGAGGCACCGATGCGGGGGATGACCGCATCGAAGCGCTCGAGCTTTGCGCCCTGGTAATGGATGTCCGGCGAGTGCGCCACGATGTTCATGTAGCAGCGCAGCACATCGATCACCTTGACGGTGTGGCCCCGCTGGGTTGCCGCCTCGACCAGGCGTCGCGTCGAGTAAAGGTTCTTGTTGCGGGACAGGATCGCAATGTTCATTTTCGAGCGCCTTTTTTCACCGCCTTGCGATGTCCAAGGCGATAGGATTGCGCCGGATTCACCCGGAACCGTCCGGCCATCGCGGTGCGCCCGAGCAGCATGCGAAACCGCATTGAATCGCGGGCCGTCAGCGTAATCTCGATTGGGTACTTCAGGGCGCCCAAGGCCAGCATTGTCCGGATCACGGGCCGAAGCTCGCGATGGCCGCCGGAGTCCGTCACCCAGCGCTCGTCCAGCAGCACGGCCTCGCACCATTTTTCCCGCCGCGAGCGCTGCAGCGGACGCACGCCAAACCGAACGCGGCCGTTCGCCAGCTTCTCGACCGAAAACGCGTGCAGCGCGGAGGTTCGCGCCCCGGTGTCCACTTTTGCCTTGATCCGACGGATGCCCAGGCCGGGCAAGGCGCACCACTCACGCCAGCCCAGAGTCGTCAACGTGGTCTTGTCGGTCGGCACTGGTCGGCGGTCCGTAGGGCGGGCCCGTGGCTGGCGGAGGGTCACTATACTGTCAGCCGAATTCCCCGGTAGCGAGGCCGCCATGTCCGAACACGAACGCGACAATCCGATGATGACCACCATGATTGTGAAGCCGGGCAGCCGGCCGCCCGGGTTTGGGTACAAGACCCTGAAGGATTTCTACCCCTATTACCTGAGCGAACATTCAAACCGCACGTCCCGGCGGCTGCACTTCCTTGGCTCGACATTGGGATTGCTGCTGGTTGCGTTCGCCCTCGCCACCCAAACCTGGTGGCTGATCGCCGTGGCATTCGTCCAGGGCTATGCCTTCGCCTGGGTCGGTCACTTCATGTTTGAACACAACAAGCCGGCCACCTTCAAGCACCCGTGGTTGTCGTACCTCGGTGACTGGAAGATGTGGTGGCAGATGCTCACCGGCAAGATCGCCTGGTAAGGACTCGGGCGGTAGAGTTCGCCGCCTAAATTTTCCGGCGGACCTCGCTGTCCATCGATACTCTGAATAGTTCCCAGCCATATGTCGGATAAAACCTTCGACGTTATCGTTATTGGTGGCGGACATGCCGGCACCGAGGCAGCGCTGGCGGCTGCCCGAATGGGGCGCGAGACGCTGCTGCTGACCCAGAACATCGAGACCCTCGGGCAAATGTCCTGCAACCCGGCGATTGGCGGCATCGGCAAGGGACATCTGGTTCGCGAGATTGACGCGCTCGGCGGGGCGATGGCGCTGGCGGCAGATCGCGCCGGCATCCAGTTCCGCATCCTCAACGCCAGCAAGGGCCCGGCCGTGCGGGCGACCCGGGCCCAGGCCGACCGGCAGCTCTATCGCATGGCGATCCGGTTCCAGCTCGAGAACCAGCAGCACCTGCAGTTGTTCCAGCAGGAAGCCGCCGACCTGCTGGTCGAGGGCCAACGCGTTTGCGGCGTGCGGACCCTGTCCGGCCTGGAATTCCGCGCACGCGCCGTCGTGCTGACCACCGGCACCTTCCTGGGCGGCCGCATTCACGTCGGCCTGACCCACTACGCCGGCGGACGGGCCGGCGACCCGCCTTCGAATGTCCTTTCGGCGCGCCTGCGCGAACTGCCATTCCGGGTGGGCCGGCTCAAAACCGGCACGCCGCCGCGGCTGGACGGTCGCAGCATCGATTATTCCCGGCTGCAGGCCCAGCCTGGCGACCGTCCGACGCCAGTATTTTCATTCATGGGCTCGCGCGACCTCCATCCGCGCCAGGTGGATTGCCACATCACCTACACCAATCCGCGCACGCACGACGAGATCCGCGCCGGACTGGACCGCTCGCCGATGTTTACCGGCGCCATCGAAGGCACCGGGCCGCGCTATTGCCCCAGCGTCGAGGACAAGGTGCACCGCTTTGCCGATCGCGACCGCCACCAGATCTTTCTCGAGCCCGAGGGACTCGGCAGCACCGAGGTTTATCCCAACGGCATCTCCACTTCGCTGCCCTACGAGGTGCAGGAACGCTTCGTGCGCACCATCGCCGGCCTTGAGAATGCACGGATCGTGCGGCCCGGGTATGCCATCGAGTACGACTACTTCGACCCGCGCGACCTGAAGCACTCGCTGGAGACCCAGTTCATCGCCGGACTGTTCTTTGCCGGCCAGCTCAACGGCACCACCGGCTACGAGGAGGCCGCAGCCCAGGGACTGCTGGCAGGCATCAACGCGGCCCGCCTCGCGCGCGGCGAGGCCGCGTGGGTGCCACAGCGGCACGAGGCCTACCTTGGAGTCCTGGTCGACGACCTCATCTCACGCGGGGCGCCAGAGCCCTACCGGATGTTCACCTCCCGCGCCGAATACCGATTGCTGCTGCGCGAGGACAACGCCGATGCCCGCCTGACGCCGACCGGACGCCAACTCGGCCTGGTCGACGACGCGCGCTGGAACGCGTACCAGGCCAAGGCCGAGGCCATTGAAGCCGAATCGACCCGACTGGCGGCGCTGAGGCTGCGCGACGAGGTCACCGGCAACCGCATGACTGCGCTGGAGTTGCTGCGCCGGCCGGAACTGGATTACGCGTCCCTGGTGCTGCGCGGGGACGCCGGACCTGGGGTGGACGATCCGGCCGTTGCCGAACAGATCGAGATCACCGCCAAGTACGCCGGTTACATCGAGCGCCAGCGCTCGGAAATCGAGCGCTCCCGGCGATATGAGGAGGCGCCATTGCCGGCGGACCTGGATTACGCCGTGATTCCGGGCCTGTCGAACGAAGTGCGCCAGCTGCTTGCGAGCCGGCGCCCGCAAACCGTCGCCCAGGCCGGTCGGCTCCCCGGCATCACGCCGGTGGCGATCTCACTGTTGCTGGTGCACCTGAAACGCAAGGGACAATTGCGCAAATCGGCTTGAGGAAATGCCGGTCGGGCGGTCAACAAATCGCCAGACCCGGTTTTGGCGGGGCGTTACGCCTTGAAACGCAGTGGCCGCACAAGTGGCTGGAAGCTTATCCACAGGTTTATGCAACGTGCCTGTGGACTTAATGTTCCACGCAAGTTTTCGCCGGCAATCTCAACGACTGCGATAGCCGATGCGCGAGAGAATGCCGTCAAGTTCATCCAGCGAGTGGAATTTCACCTTCAGTTCACCGCGGCCGTTCTTTGCCGCCTTGAGCTGTACCGGATATCCCATGTGATCGGACAAGTCCCGCTCCAGCACCTGCCAATCACCGGATTTTCCAGGGCGGAAGACGATGCTGGAGTCGCGCAGCTTGGCGACCTGGCGCTCAAGCATGCGCACCGTCAGCTTGCCGTCACTGCTGGCAACCGCCACGGCCAGACGCCGCTGCTGGCCGGGGTCCAGCCCCGCGAGGATTTTGGCGTGCGACAGCGGAATCAGCCCCTCATTCACCATCACTTGCACCTCCGGCAACAAGTTCAGCAGGCGCAGGTGGTTGGAGACATATTCACGGGACTTGCCGATGCGCCCGCCCACCTCCTCGTGGGTCAGGGCGAAGACCTCCGCCAGCCGCTTCAGGCCCGACGCCGTCTCGACCGGCGACAGCGACTCGCGCTGCAGGTTTTCAATCAGGCCAACGACGAACGCCTCGGTATCGGACAGGTCGTCGCGGATTACGGCTGGAATTTCATGCAGGCCGGCCTGTTGCGAGGCCCGCCAGCGGCGTTCACCGGCCAGCAACTCATAGCCCCAGACGCGGGTCCGCAGCACCACCGGCTGCACCACGCCCGATTCGCGGATACTGTCGGCAAGTTCCTTCAGCGCTTCCGGATGAAAATAGCGCCGGGTCTGCTGTGAGCCGGGGCGGATCCGGTCCACCGGAATCTGTTTTACGACCGGCGGCGTATGGGGCTTCACCATGGCCGATACCTTAGCCGTTTCGCCGGAACCCTGTGCGATAATTCCGGCCGTTGAGAGGGGAATTCCCAATTGGAAAAAGAACTGAAGGCCATCATCCGTGCGCTGGGCGAGGATCCCGCCCGCGAGGGGCTGCGCAAGACGCCGGCACGGGCCGCCAAGGCGCTGACCTTTCTGACCCAGGGCTACAAGGCCCGGCTCGAAGACATCGTCAACGGCGCCATCTACAAGAGCAAGAATGATGAGATGGTCATCGTCCGCGACATCGAGATGTTCTCGATGTGCGAGCACCACCTGCTGCCGTTCCTCGGCCGGGCCCACGTCGCTTACCTGCCCAACGGCAAAGTCATCGGCTTGTCCAAGATTGCCCGCATCGTGGACATGTACGCCCGGCGGCTGCAGATCCAGGAAAACCTCACCCGCCAGATTGCCGAATGCGTGCTCGACGTCACCGGCGCCAAGGGCGTGGCCGTTGTCATCGAGGCGAAACACCTGTGCATGATGATGCGCGGGGTGGAAAAGCAGAACTCGTCCATGACCACCTCGGCCATGCTTGGCCGGTTTCGCGACGACCAGCGCACCAGGGCCGAATTCCTGACGCTGATCGGCCGCGACCGCAACTAGGATTGCGCCATGCTGACCTCCGACCTCAATCCCGACCTGCCGGCACAACGCGAAATCCTGGATGCGCTTGGGCCGCAGATCCGCCGCTTCATGGACCGGCACCGTGATTCGCGCAAGCTGTGGATGCCCAGCGAGCTGATGCCTGCCAACGAGCAGGCGGACCCGGCGCTGGACCTTGAACTGGAGCAACTGCGCCAGCGTGCCAAGGGCCTGCCGGACGGGGTACGGGTGGCGATTGCCCTCAACCTGCTGACCGAAGAAGGCCTGCCGCACTTTCACCGCCTGCTCGCAACCTACATGGGGCACGACAGCGTCTGGGCCGAGTGGAACAACCTGTGGACCGCCGAGGAAGACCGCCACGGCTGCGTGCTGCGCGACTACGTGCGCGATGCCCGCATCTACGACATGTCGGCACTTGAGCATCTTCAGTACCAATACATTGAGTCGGGCTTTGACCCCAAGTGGCAGGACGATCCCTACCGCCTGCTGGCGTACACCAGCCTGCAGGAAAAGGCGACGCAGTCCTCGCACTCCAACGCCGGCCGTATCGCCGGCCTGTACGAGCCGCGGCTGCAAGAAGTACTCGCCCACATCGCGGCCGACGAGGCCCGTCATTACCTGTTCTATCGCGACAGCTTTTCGGCGGTCCTGAAGGCCGACACCAATCGCGCACTTGCGGCACTGGCTTCGGTGGCGCCGGCGCTGGCCATGCCCGGCCACAACATCGAGGGCTTTGCCCAGATGTCGGAAGTCGAGCGCCGTGCCGGCATTTACGGCCCGCGCGAATACATGAAGCTGGTGGAGGACCTGGTCAAGCACTGGGCGATCGACGCCCTGACCGGGCTGTCGGCGGCGGGGCGCGCAGCGCAGGAAAAAGTCATGAAGCTGCCGTCACGCCTCGCGCGCATGGCCGAGTACATCGAGTCCAAGACAAAGCGCCGCAGTTTCTCGTTCGAGTTCATCTACCGCCGCGCGTTCGAGATGGCCGGTGGCTGACGAAAGCACCGGCTAAGGGGATCCCGATGGAACGCAGCCTGCGCGACAAGCGAATCCTCATTACGGGCGCCGGCAGCGGACTTGGCAGGGCGCTGGCGCTGCGGTTCGCGCGCGCCGGCTGGAAGGTCGCGGCGACCGACCGTGATCCGGCCAGCGCGAAGCAGACCCTCGAGCAGGTGCAGGCGCTGGGAGCGAACGGGATGTCCGCCGCGCTGGACGTCACCTCCGAAGCATCGTTTGCGGCCGTGGTCGGGACGATCGAATCTGCGTGGGGCGGCGTGGATGTCCTGGTCAACAATGCCGGCGTCGGCAGCTCGGGCACGGTGGCCGATGCGCCATTGGCGCAATGGCAGTGGGTGCTGGATATCAACCTGCTCGGCTGCGTGCGCGGCAGCCGCGCCGTGATCCCGGCGCTGACTCGCCAGCGCGGCGGGCACATCGTCAACATCGCCTCGTTCGCCGGCATCGCCAACCCGCCGGGCATGGCCAGCTACAACGTCGCCAAGGCCGGGGTGATCTCGCTGTCCGAATCGCTGCGCTTCGAGCTGGATCCGCACGGCGTCGGCGTCACCGTGGTATGTCCGGAGTTCTTCAAGACCAACCTGCTCCAGACCAGTCGCGCGGCCGCGCCGCCCGGCACCCAGGTGCCCTCGACGATGGCCGAGAAAATCACCGCCAGGCTGATGGAAAAATCATCCTTCAGCGCCGACGATCTGGCGGCCGACATTTACCGGGCGGTGATGGACAACACCTTCCTGGTGATCGCTCCCAAGGACGCGCGCCAGCGCTATCACCTCAAGCGCATCGCGCCGGAATGGTACTTCCGCAAGGCGCGGCAGGTGACCGCGAAGTTCCTCGCGAAGGTCACGTCCTAAAAGTAATGAGCGCCGAGCGCCGCCGCGAAATCCTGCACCTGTCACTGCCGATCATCGGCGGCATGACTTCGCAAAACATCCTCAACCTGGTGGACACCTGGCTGGTCGGCGGCCTGGGCGCAGCCGCGTTGGCGGCCACCGGCATTGCCAACTTCATGAACTTCATGGCGGTGGCGGCGATCACCGGGCTGTCCACCGCGGTGCAGGCCATCGCCGCGCGCCGCGTGGGCGAAGGGCGCATCGGCGAAGCCGCCGTGCCGCTCAACGGCGGCTTGCTGCTGTCGCTGGCGGTCGGGGTGCCGCTGTCACTGCTGCTGATTGCTGCCGCGCCATGGTTCTACGCCGCGCTGGTCCGGGACCCGGCCGTGGTGGAACAGGGTGTGCCGTACCTGCAATGGCGGATGGTCGCGGTGGCGCTGGTTGGCATGAACTTCTCGTTTCGCGGTTACTGGAGCGCGGTCAAGCTCACCCGCCTGTACCTGTACACCCTGATCTGGATGCACTTGCTCAACATCGTGTTCAGCTGGACCTTGATCTACGGCAAGTTCGGGTTCCCCGCGCTGGGCACGACGGGCGCGGGCATCGGCACCACGCTGGCCATCGCGGCCGGCACCGCCACCTACTTCTGGCATGCGCACCGCCATGCCCGTGGCCACGGCTTTCTCGAAAAGTTTCCCGGACGCGAGCAACTCGCCGGCCTGCTGCGCATCGGTGCGCCCAGCTGCATCCAGCAACTGCTGTTCGCGGGCGGCTTCACGGCGCTGTTCTGGATCATCGGCCAGGTCGGTACAGAACAGATGGCGGTGGCCAATGTCCTGGTGACCATCTCCTTGCTGGTGATCCTGCCGGGCATTGGCTTTGGCCTGGCCGCGACCACGCTGGTCAGCCAGGCGCTGGGCCGCATGGACGCCGCCGACGCACACCGCTGGCCGTGGGATGTGTACCGGGTGGCGGCCTGGCTGTTTGCGGCAATGGCCCTGCCGATGCTGCTGTTCCCGGCGCCGGTGCTGCTGTTCTTCCTGCGCGACCCGGCGCTGGTGGATCTGGGCCAGTTGCCGCTACAGCTGATTGGCCTGGGCATCCTGGTCGACGGCTTGGGCCTGATCATGATGCACGGGCTGCTGGGCGCCGGGGCCACCGGCCAGGTGATGCGGGTGTCGGTCGGCTTCCAGTGGCTGATCTTCCTGCCGGCGGCCTGGCTGCTGGGGCCGGGCCTGGGCTACGGCCTGACCGCGATCTGGCTTTGCATGACCCTGTACCGCGGCGCGCAGACCGCGGTGTTTGTCGCCTACTGGCAGCGGCGCGAATGGGTGCACATCAAGCTATAGGGCCTGTTAAAACTCATGCGACCGGATGAGTGTTAACAGGCGCTAGCCCATGTCTGCTGAACTGATCGCCCACCTGCTCGATTTACTGCGCGACACGCGTTGGGGGGCGCACTGGCTGGACCTTGCGGCCGCTGCCGCACGGCGCGCGCGGTCGCGGCGAAATCAAAGCCCAGGAAAACCAGGAGGCTCAGGAAAGCCGGACGCTGAACAGGTCGCGCGACTTGCGGCAGATCCAGCCGGCGGTGGCCAGCGTCATCACGCCGCCAAATATCACCGACGGCACCACGCCCATCAGCTTGGCCGCGACGCCCGACTCGAACGCACCCAGCTCGTTCGATGAACTGACAAAGATGCTGTTGACCGCCACCACCCGGCCTCGCAGGTGATCCGGCGGCATCACTTGCAGGATGGTTTGGCGGATCACCACGCTGACACTGTCAAAGGCCCCAGTGGCAAACAGCATCGCGCACGACAGCCAGAACGTTTCCGAGAGCGCGAACACCAGCGTGGCCGCGCCAAATCCGGTTACCGCCAGCAGCAGGTTGCGCCAGGCCTGTGCGGTCGGCGGGTACCAGGCGCACAGCAGCATCACCAGCAGGGCGCCCCCCGCCGGCGCGCTGCGCAACAAGCCCAGGCCCTGGGGTCCGACCTGCAGGATGTCCTCGGCAAAAATCGGCAACAGCGCCACCACGCCGCCGAAGAACACCGAGATCATGTCCAGTGACACTGAGTACAGGATGATTTTTGTGCGCCAGACATAGTCCAGGCCCTCGCGCAGGCTGGTCCAGAGATCTTCCTTTGACTCCTGCACTGCCGGCCGCGGAGCAATGCCGCCAATCAACAGCCGGGCGGCCACGAACATCGCCAGCACCACCAACAGCGCGCCCGACAACCCGAAGTGTCCATAGCCATAGCCAGCCGCCGCCGGGCCGAGGATGGCCCCCAGTTGCCAGAACGAACTGATCCACGCCGAAGAGTTCGGATACAGGGCACGGGGAACCAGGAACGCCTTGAGCGACGAGGCGGCCGGGGAATAAATGCCACGCGCCAATCCCAGCAGGAACGCGGTGCCGTAGAACGCCAGCACCAGCGTGTCGGTGGTGACCCGTGAACGCAGCGCTGGATGGGTGACGGCGGCCAGCAGCGCCGATCCGAGCATGATTACGAGCAGGCTTTGCCGCATCAGCCGCACTTTCTCGAGACGGTCGGCCAGGTGGCCACCGAACAGCGCCAGCGAGATGAAGGGCAGCGCCTCGGCCAGTCCAATCAGGCCCAGTGACAGCGGATCGCGGGTAATCAGGTACAGCTCGTACCCGAGCAGCACCTCCTGGATCAGGATTGCCGCGGTGATCAGAAACGTGGCGCCAATCAGGCGGCGAAACTCCGGGTAGCGGAGCGCGGCGTATGGATCGTTCTTCAAACGCGTTGGTCGCTAGCTTCGGACCTGTTTCACAATCCTCAGCAGGGCACGCAGGGCTTCATTCACGGCGCGGGACGACTGGAAATGTGGAGCGACGTCCGGGTCGAGAACCACCGTCTGCACGGACGGTAGCGCGGGCGGTGGCGTGTAGCTGTCGCGGAAAGCCTGGGCGAGGTCCACCGGTTTGGCCACCGCGGGTGCGGTGGCGGTCGACTTCGCGGCCGCCTTGCGCGTGGTCTTGAGTACCACTTTTTTCTTGGCCATGGGGTCAGGCACCTCTGGGCAACTGCGCCGATTCTGGCACAGCCAACCGTGTCCGGCCCCGGTTCAGTCCGATGGCAACAGCAGCCGCCCCGTGCGTACCCGCTGCGGGTGGTCCCCGACCGGAACGCTGGCCACCTCTTTTGCCCCGTCAAAAGAAATCACGGCGACGCGATCCTGCTCGCTGACCGACACGTAGCAGTAGCGGCCATCGTGGCTCTCGGTGGACCAGTACGGCTTGGCCCCCAGGGGCGTGTCGGCCAGCGGGATGATGGTGTACTCGAAAGTGGCCCGATCCACGATGGCGGCGTAGCCGGACATGGTCGCCGCCACGCAAAGCTTGGTCCCGGCCGAGTTGATCGCCAGGCCGTGGTGGGCCGAGTTGAGCTGGTACTGCCAATACGAAAGCTCGCGGATCTCGTCGGGCACCGGCAACTCCAGCTTGCGCGTGATCTTGTCGGCAGCAACGTCGTATTCGAAGAAGCCGTGGAAAAACGACACCTGAAAGTAAACAAATTTTTCATCCGGGGTGACCGCCATCGGCCGGACCGCCGAGTCGATCCACGGAAAGCCAAACTCCCTCAGTTTCTGGCCCATGTCCACTTCACGCAGCACCTGCAGGGTGCTGGCATCGACAATCTGGAACACCCGCTTGCCCTTGATCCAGTCCAGCCACGACGCCGTGGTCGGGACATAAACCTTGCCGATGCTGGCGTGGTAAATGTGCTTGCCGTCGCGCGAGAAATTGCTCTCGTGCGGCTGGTCGCCAGAAATCCACTCGCCGGTAATCCGCCCGGTGGCCGTGTCCAGCGCGTGCACCTTGCGCGCCGTCGAGGCCGAGACCAGAAAGGTCTTGCCGTCCGGCGAGATCGCTGCATGGTCGGCGCGCGCGCCCTCAACCGGCGTGCGCCACGCAATCTTGCCGGTCGCCACCTCGATGGCGACCACGTCCGCGAAGCTGGGCCGGGAAACGTAGAGGAAGCGCCCATCGACGGACGGGAACAGGTCGTCCACCAGCTGATCGTGCCCCTCGCCCACGCGCCAGCGAATCAGGCGATACAGCAGGCGGCGCTTGAGGCCGGCGTCGGCAATTTCCTTCAGGCGCTCCTCGCGGTCCGGGACGATGTTGATGCGCTTAAGGACCTTGAAGGTCACCGGGTCGAAAATGTCGGCGGACCCGGCCCAGTTGTTCCCGACCACGGCGACGTCGCGCAACACGTCGGGCCGCGCACCGACGGCGGTCGTCGCCAGGGCCAGGGCGATCGCGGCGAGCACCGCGAACGGATTCAGTTTCCTCATGCCAATGCTCCTGCGATCACCAAGGACAGATTATCGCCAAACCCGTACGGCACTGCCTTGCCCGTGGCTTGCGCTAGCGCCGTAGCGCGGCTTCTTCTACCCCGGATGGGCGCGGCGCCGCCAGGTACTCCGGATCCCAGCGCCGGCTGATCACGCAGGCGTTGATGCCACCGACGCCCATGCTGAGCTTGCCGGCGTAGCCTTGCTCGACGTCACAGCCCGCGCCCTGCACAAATTTGGCGTTGTGGACCAGCACGTCCGGATGGATGTCGCCGTCGGTCAGCGCCACCGGGTACAGCCGCCCCTTGGCAAGCCCCAGGTGCTGCGCGGTCAGCTCCCATCCGCCGCCCACGCCCATGCCATGCCCGAAGGTGCCCTTGCGCGCGGTAAAGATCACCTCCGGGTGAAGCAACTCAAGCGAGTTCTCGATTTCGCTGGTGTCGCCCGGCGTGGCCGTCGCATGCATGTCCCAGGTCGTGACGTCGCCGGCCTGGAGATCCTTTAGCGCCGCCTGGATCGCCAGCTGCGGCCCGATCTTGGACGGCGTGATGATGTGGTGCGCGTCGCTGGACGTGCCGATGCCAACGATTTCCAGACCCAGCGGCTTGAAGCCCTTGCGCAACAGCGCGTCGGCATCGCCGACGATCCAGACGCAGGCGCCGCCGGAAATATGCGTTCCCTTGAGTCCGGTCAGAGGCCGCGACACGTCGCCATCGGCCGCCAGAACGTTGGCGTTGTAGAACGCCGACAGGATCATCGGATGCGGTGGCGGATCGGTGGCGCCAATCACCACCGCCTCGGCCTCGCCCAGGTGGATGGCCTCGGCCGCCATCTTCAGCGCCACGCTGAACGTCGAGCATGCCGCGGCCGGCGCCACCGCCGGGCCGGTGATCTTGCCAATCATCGACACTTGCGCCGCGGAAATATTGGCGATGTTCCACAGCAGGTTGGGCGACACCGCCGCCCAAGGCTCCGGCGGACAGGCCCACTGCTTGTTCAGCGCGCGAATCTTTTGCAGTTTCTGGCGAATGATCGACAGCTTGGCGGTTCCCGACGACGTCGGTACCGGCTCGCCCTGGATCGCCGCGGCCTCGACGAGGTACTTCCTGAGCTGGTCGCTGCGCGCGGCCCAGTAGGACTCCCATTCATGCTTGGCGTTGATCCAGTCCTCGGTGCCCGCCGGGAATCCAGCCGGGTCGGCCGGCGCGCCGGGGTCGGCGGATCCCGACTGGTGTGCGGTCAGCGCCCGGCAGCGATCTGGCGTCGCCCAGAAGCTGTTCCACTTGTGGAAAGCCCGGTCGTACGCCACGCACTGGTCGTGGGTCACGCTGATATCGCCCAGCCCGGTCCCGAGGTAGATATGGCAACGGGTGCCCAGGGACTGCAAGTAGGCTTCCATCCCCTCGTTCTGCGACAGGGACTGGATGAAGGCACTGATGGCGTACTTCACCATCGGCCCCATCTTCTCGTTCAGCTGGGAAAACTTGGCGGGCGGAAATCGTTGATCCAGCCAGGGCCGCACCGAGGCAAAGTCGAACTCCGGCTGCCCGACCAGGAAGTTCGACGGGCCAAAACCGGTAAATGGCACCAACCAGGAACCGGGCTGATCGAGGTTCTTTTCGAATACGTCAACGGTCGGTGACTTGGGAGCGACCACACCCCAGCCAAAAATTCCGATGCGCTTGCGGACGACCATGGATCAATTGTAGCCCCTGCAAACGTGGCACAGGACCCAAGATGGCTAGGTCGGCTGGCCTACCGGCAGGGTGAAGCGGATGTCAGCCCCTTCAGACGACGGCTCCACCCAGGTTTTTCCGCCCGCCTGCTCGACGATCTTCTTGCAGATGGCCAGGCCAAGGCCACTGCCGGGATAACGCTCGCGCGGGTGCAGGCGCTGGAACAGTACAAAGATGCGCTCGGAATGCTGTGGCTCAATGCCGATGCCGTTGTCACGAACCGAGAACTCCCAGCCGGACTCCAGTTGGCGGACACCGATATGCACCCGCGGCCGATTCTCGCCGCGGAATTTCAGGGCATTGCCAACCAGGTTCTGGAACAATTGCGTGATGAGGTGCGGAATCACCAGCACCGTCGGAAGCGGATCGTGCGTTACTTGCGCCTGAACGGTGCTGATCGCGGACTCCAGGTTCGACAGGGCGATGGCCAGCGGGCCGTTGAGGTCCGTGGCCACCGGCTCGACCGATACCCGGGTGGATCGCGAATAGCTGAGCAAGTCCTCAATCAAGGTACGCATGCGAACCACGGCATCGTTGATGTGTTGGACGTACTGGTCCGCCTCCGTGCCCAGTTTGCCCTGGGCGCGTCGCACCAACAGCTGCGCATAGCTGGCGACCGTGCGCAGCGGCTCCTGCAAGTCGTGCGAGGCGACGTAGGCAAACTGCTCGAGTTCGGCGTTGGATCGTGCGAGGTCGTCCGCGTGCTGATGCAAATCGCGCTCGGAATTCTGTCGACGAACCATCATCTCGTCGAACGCCCTGGCCAGGTCGCCCAATTCATCTCGTGACCGCAAGTCGATCGGCCGGCCGAGATTGCCCCGTTCCACCCGCCGCACCCCGTCCGATATCGCGTCCAGGCCGCGGCGCAGGCCGCGGGCAATGCGCCAGGCGACGAACACCCCGGCCAGCAGGAGCAAGGCGGCGGCACTGAGCACCGACCCGAGCAGAACGTCGCGAACCTCCCGCGCCGCCTCGTTCAGGGTCGAGGAGAATTCCCGCTCCAGCGGCGTGAGCCGGCCGTTGATCTGCTCGATCCGGTCCATGAATCGACGTTGCGCATCGGCGTCGACCATTCCCGTCCGGACGGCGTCATGCAGATCGGCGGCGGCACTCCGGAGTTCCTCAATGCCTTCGTCGCCACGGGTCCACGTGCCGATGGCACGCTCCATCGGACCTACATGCTCGAACCACCGGAACAGGAAGATCAGCGCCGGGACGTCGCGAGGCGAGTTCAGGCCCTGCACGAACCCGCGCGCCACCACCGCCGGGTCGAAGTCCGGCTTCTGCAGTTCCTCCCGCGCCAGCCGATCCCCGAGCGTGATGGCCACCGCCGACTCGTATTTCTCGAAGTCCGTCGGCTCCTGGGACCACGCGTAGCGCTGCAGGTAGTAGACCGCGTCCTTCTGGCCCTTGGACCACAGCCCCTCCCCGCCCACATAGGCGCGGACGCCAGTCGCCACCCGAAATGAGAACGCCACCAGCAGGAGGAACAGCGCGAATTCCGACACGAACACCAGCACGATGGCGAACAACTGCGCGGTGATCGAAAATCGCCGCGACGACCCCGGCCGGGCCGGGCCTGGAGGGGCGTCCGCCGGCACGGTCGGATCAGGGCCGGGGCTCATGGCACGCGACCCTGGTTGGCCGCGGCGCCATGTTCACGCGTGTCGGTAAAGCGCAGGTCCGGCCAGCGCTCCTGGGTCATTTGCAGGTTTACCGCACTGGAGGCGAGGTAGACGTAGTCGCCGAAGTGATCCCGCGCAAGCTTTCCGTCATTCTTGTCGATGAACTCGCGCAACTTGCGCTCGTCCCCGCCCACCCAGCGCGCGCTGTGCACCTGCACGGGTTCCAGCGCGGCCTCGACACCGTATTCATCCTTGAGCCGGAACGCGGTGACCTCAAACTGCAGCGGGCCAACGGCCCCGAGCACGATGTCGTTGTTGACCAGCGGGCGGTACACCTGGGTGGCGCCCTCCTCGCACAACTGGTCCAGACCCTTGCTCAGCTGCTTGGATTTGAGCGGGTCCTTGAGCACCACGCGCCGGAACAGGTCGGGCGCGAAATTCGGCACGCCCGAGTAACGCAATTCCTCGCCCTCGCTGAAGGTGTCACCGATGGCGATGGTGCCGTAGTTGTGCAGGCCGATGATGTCGCCGGGATAGGCCGACTCGACCGCCTCGCGATCCTGGGCCATGAAGGTCAGGGCGTTGGACACCCGCACGTTGCCGCCAAGGCGCACGCTATGCAGGTCCATGCCTTTCTCGTACTTGCCGGAACAAATCCGTACGAATGCGATCCGATCGCGGTGCTTGGGATCCATATTGGCCTGAATCTTGAAGCAGAAGCCCGTGAACTTCTTGTGCTCCGGCTGGATCGGGTACTGCTCGCCTTTGAATTCCGCCAGGCGCGGCTGGGGTGGCGGCGACCACTCGACGAAACCATCCAGCAACTCGCGCACGCCGAAGTTGTTGACGCCCGAGCCGAAGAACACCGGCGTCAGCCTCGCCGCCCGGTACTCCTCCAGCGAAAAGCCGTCGCCAGCGGCGCGGACCAGTTCGATCTCCTCCAGCAACTGGGCGTAGGTATAGCCAAATCGTTGCGCCAGCCCGGCGGCGTGCAGGCCGTCAACCGTCTCGATGTCGGAGACTTTCAGCTTGTCGCCGGAGTAAAGGTAAAAGCGGTCTTCCAGCAGGTGGTACACGCCCTTGAAGTCGCGGCCCATGCCCACCGGCCAGGTGATGGGCGTACAGCGAATCCTGAGAATGCGCTCAATTTCATCCAGCAGCTCCAGTGGCGGCCGCCCCTCCCGGTCGAGCTTGTTGATGAAGGTAATGATCGGCGTGTCACGCAGTCGTGTGACCTCCATCAGCTTGATGGTGCGCGGCTCCACGCCCTTGGCCGCGTCAATCACCATCAGTGCTGAATCCACCGCGGTCAGGGTGCGGTAGGTGTCTTCGGAAAAATCCTCGTGCCCCGGCGTGTCGAGCAGGTTGACGATGCGATCGCGGTAGGGGAACTGCATGACCGACGTCGTCACCGAAATTCCGCGCTGCTGCTCCAGCGTCATCCAGTCTGACGTTGCATGACGGCTGGCCTTGCGCCCCTTCACGGTCCCGGCCAACTGGATCGCGCCGCCGAACAACAGCAGCTTTTCGGTCAGCGTTGTCTTGCCCGCATCCGGGTGGGAAATGATGGCGAAGGTGCGCCGCCGCGCGGACTGCTGGGCAATTTCAGAAGACATGGGAAAAAAGGTGACTGTCACCTTTTTCGCGGTTTGGCTGGGCGCGGATTGTAACCTGAGGGAAAAAAGTGACCGTCACCAATTGCCTTTCTTGCGGCGTCAAGCGAAGCCGTAGCAGGCCATGGACAGGCTGCCATGGGAGAAACTGCGGTGCAGTGGCTCCACCACTCCGCCGGCACCACCGGCGAAGAACAGCGGCAGGAAATGGTCTTCGCTGGGATGAGCACGCACCGGCTCGGGGGCCTGCCGACGGTAGTCGCGCAGGGCGTCCCAGTCGCCAGCCCGCAAGCGGGCGTCGGTCCAGTCGTCGAATGCCCGCGCCCACCCCGGAACCCGGTCGGCGTCGAATTCAATCTCGCGCAGGTTGTGAACCAGGCCGCCGCTGCCAACCAGCAGCACGCCCTCCCCCAGCAGCGGCCGCAGCGCCCGGCCCA
>JANNAK010000088.1:0-2500 GCA_031384195.1 Gammaproteobacteria bacterium | reverse complement strand
CGCGGGCAGCCGCGGACGAACCAGTTTCGAACGAGCACGAGGAGCGCCCAGATGAGGTCCGGCCGCGCTTCACGGACCCATCCAAGAAACGGATCGTGCTTCCAGCCGGATCGCTCCCAGGGACGATCCGTCCTGGCGTCGAGCCGGACCTGGCCGAAGCGGCGCGCATCAACACCCAACTGGGCATCGAGTACCTGCGCAAGGGCGAAAACGACTTGGCGCTGGAAAAGCTCAACAAGGCGCTGGAGCAGGACGACAGCCAGGCGATGGCGCATTCCGTGGTTGCCTTCCTCTACCAGCTGCGCGGCGAAACCGCGCTGGCCGATCGCCACTACCGCAAGGCGCTGTCGCGCAACGACGAAGACCCGACGACCCTCAATAACTACGGGGCGTTCCTGTGCGGGCAGGGCGAATGGCGCAAGGCCGAAAAATTGTTCCTCGAGGCCCTCGACGTGCGCAGCAATACCGCACCGGAGGACTCCTGGGCCAACGCCGGCACCTGCCTGCGGACCCACGAGCCCAAGCGCGCCGAGAATTACCTGCGCGAAGCCCTGAAGGTCAATCCCCGTCACCCCAACGCCCTGGCGCAGATGGCCGAACTGACCTACGAGAAGAAGGACTACCTGCGCGCCCGCGCTTTCCTGCAGCGGTACCAGTCGGTCGCCCGCGACACGCCGCAGACCCTGCTGCTGGCGGCGCGTACCGAGCGGTCGCTCGGTGACGAGCAGACCGCGCGTGCCTACGAGCGGCGCTTGCGCAAGGAATTTCCCGAAGCCAAGGAAATTGACCGCCTGGAGCGGCCATGAACGCGCCTGCCGAGGCCCCACAGATTGAGGCGACCGCGGCCTTGCCGCCGCCGAGCCCGGGAGCGCTGCTGAAGCTTGCGCGTGAGCGCGCCGGTATCGGCGTTGATGACCTGGCCTCGCAACTCAAGCTGGCCCGCAGCACCGTGGAAGCGCTGGAGCACGATGATTTTGCGTCGCTGTCCGAGCCGGTCTACGTCCGCGGCTATTACCGCAAGATTGCCAAGGCGCTGGGAACCCCGGAAAAAGAGCTGATCGACGCCTATCTGGCCTTGCACCCGTCGCAGGCCGCGCCGGTGCGCCCGCAGCCACTGCCGCTGGCCGGTGGCGTCGACGCCGGCATCACCCGCCGCGCCCAAGGACAGGGCATCCTGGTGATTGGCGTCATCGTCGCCTTGTCGGTCGTGCTGCTGGTCCTGCTGGGCGAGCCGCCGCGAACCGCGCGCCTGGCCAAGCCGGTGGCGGAGCCGGTCGCCGTGCCGGAAGCCCCGCCGGTTGAAGCCGCTGCCCAATCGGGAACCGCACCCGCGACTGAGGAAGCCGCAGTCACAACCACACCCGCGGCTACGCCGTTCGCCACGCCGTCGCCACTTGCCAACCCGGCACCGGCGAAGCCAGCTCTTGCCACCGTCGCCGCGGCACCGGCGCCGGCGCCAGCCACCGCGTCCAGCGCACCCTTGGCCGCGCCGGCCGCCGGGGCCACGCAGCTGGTTCTCAACTTTACCGAATCCTCGTTTGTGCGCATTGAGGACAGCCGCGGTCGCACCCTGTTAATCGGGCTGGTGCGGGGCGGCGAGCAGCCGGTGCTGGACGGCCAGCCGCCGTACACCGTGTTCCTGGGCAATGCCAAGAACGTGAAGGTCTTTCGTGGTGGCAAGGCGGTGGATTTTTCCGCCGACGTCAATGCGCAGAACGACACCGCGCGCTTTACCGTTCCCTGAGGCAGTGCGGCTGTCGGCCTGAGGCCGCAGCCACCGACCCGCATGCAAAGCACCCACACCATCATCCGCCGCACCTCCCGCCAGATCCGGGTCGGCCGCGTGGCCATTGGCGGCGGTGCGCCGATTGCGGTGCAGACGATGACCAGCACCAATACCGAGGACGTGGCCGCGACCGTGGCGCAGATTCGCGCCTGTGCCAAGGCCGGCGCCGACATCGTGCGGGTCTCGGTGCCGACGCTGGATGCCGCCCGCGCCTTTGCCCTGATCAAGAAGGAAGTCGGCTATTTCCCGCTGATTGCCGACATCCACTTCAACTACAAGTGCGCGATTGCGGCGGCCGAGGCCGGCGCCGACTGCCTGCGCATCAACCCGGGCAATATCGGCGGCGAAAAGAAGATCAAGGAAGTGGTGGCCTGCGCCAAGCATCACGGCGTGCCGATGCGCATCGGCGTGAACGCCGGTTCGCTGGAGGCCGACATCCAGGAGAAGTACGGCGAGCCCAATGCCGATGCGCTGGTGGACTCGGCGCTGCGGCACATGGAAATCCTCGACCGGCACGATTTCCACAATTACAAGGTCAGCCTCAAGGCATCCGAGGTGTTCATGACCGTGGCCGCGTTCCGCAAGCTCGCGGCGCTAACCGACGTGCCGCTGCACCTGGGAATCACCGAGGCGGGCGGCGCGCGCGCCGGCGCGGTGAAGTCGGCAATCGGCCTGGGCATGCTGCTGGCCGAGGGCATCGGCGACACCATCCGC
>JANNAK010000056.1:0-6510 GCA_031384195.1 Gammaproteobacteria bacterium | reverse complement strand
CACGGAATTGCTTGAAGTCGGCAACATCCTGCGCCAGAGACTCAGCGTCTCGGCGCGCGCGCCGGTTGAGGATGCCGAGCAGCGAATCCTGTTCACGACGGTCCAGATCATGGTGACGGACACCGACCCGGCAATCGAGCGCCTGAAGCAGTTGCTGGACCTGCTGATCCGCCGCAATGAACTGGTTACCCGCATCAATCGGGACATCCAGTCCCATGCTCGCATGCAGGCCTGGTTGTACCTGCACGTCCCGCTGACGGCCGGCTTGCTCGCCGCGCTGCTCGCGCACGTGATCAGCGTGTTCCTCTACTGGTAAGGCCGATGAAGATTGTCCTGCGCCGTATGGAATTCATGGGCGAGCTGAGCGTCGCAGCGGACGAAGTCATTGACGTCGAGCGTCTATTCATCGGACGCGGAACCGACCAGCATCTCGAGTTGCCGGACATGCGCCTGTCGCTGGAGCATTCCGAAATTCGTGAATTGCGGGCTGGCGAATTCCTCCTCGAATCCAGGACCCTGACCGGCGCCTGGGTCAATGGTGTGCCGGCGCCAAGTCACCGGATTCAGGTCGGCGATGTCATTGACTGCGGGCGGTTCCGGATCGCGGTCGGACCGCCACCACCAGGCGCGGATCTGCTGCTGGAAGTCGTCGAGCGCGAGAGCGTCAGCGACGAAAAGGCCAAGCGCCGGAAGCACTTCCGCATCAACCTTCCGGAGGGCGGGCTACGCATGCGGAGTCCGGCGTGGATCCTGGCTGGACTGCTGCTGCTGGCAACCCTGCTCCTGCCGGTTGCCTTCCGCTATCTCCTTCCCGACACACTCCCCGGCCTCGCCCTCGACCGGATCTGGGAAAGCGGACCGCGCAGCTCCGCCCACTCCCGATTCCTCACGGACTGCGCCGCCTGCCACCAACAGCCTTTCCGCCAGGTCGAGAACGGGGCCTGCCTGGGCTGCCACACGGGAGTCGCTGGCCACAGCGACCAGCCGGAGATCAATGCCATCGCCGGCATGGGCGATGCGCGCTGTGGCGCCTGTCACTTCGAACACAGTGGCCGGCCGGCGTTGCGAGCCTCGGCGCCCGGCACCTGCGTGGACTGCCACGACGGTCCAGACCCGCGATTCGCCTCTGCACAGATGCCATCGGCGGGGACTTTTCACGGTGCGCATCCGCCGTTTTCCCCCGAGGTTCCACGTTACATGCCCGAGGACGGGTTTCGGTTTGAGGAGCCGATCCAGCAGGCCGGGATCCCCATTCTGGAAGACAGCAACCTCACGTTTCCGCACGACGCCCACCTCGATCCGAAGGGTTTGCGCACGCCGGACGGCACGCGGGTGCTGGCCTGCGCGGATTGCCACTCGCCCAAAGGCGGTGGCGCCGGATTCCTGCCGATACGAATGACCGAGCACTGCGCCGGTTGCCATCGGCTCGATTTTGATTCCACGGACCCCGATCGCCTGCTGCCACACGGCCAAGCCGCTGAAGTAGCCCGGGTAATCCGGGATCACTACGCCCGACAAGCCCTGGCAGGTGACCGCCAGGATCCGGCGGCGCCGGAAATCGTACGGATGCGGCGGGTGCCGGGTGAAGCACTGAAGCCTGAACAGCGTCGCGCCGCCCTCGACTGGGCCGACGCCCAGGCCGCGCGCGCCATTGCGGACGTGTTCGACCGGCGCATTTGCGGGTCCTGCCACGTTGTTGAGCCCACTGGCGACCCCGCGCTGCCGTACCGCATCGCCCCGGTTTTCCTGTCCAGCACATACCTGACGGGCGCGCGCTTCAACCATGCGGCACACCGGACCGAGGCGTGTTCGAGTTGCCACAAGGCCGCAACGTCTTCCGAGAGCCGGACACTGATGCTGCCGGACATCCAGAGTTGCCGCAGCTGCCATGCCGACCCCGGCCAGTCCAGCAAAGTCCCGTCGGAGTGCTCCGACTGCCACACGTTTCATAGCGCCCGTAACTCCCGGATGGGCGTCGCCCCGGAAACACATCCATGAGCCGGTGGCGGCCGGGGCTCCTGACCACCTTGCTGCTGGCCGCTTGCAGCGGCGGAACGGGTGGAGGGGGCTCCGGCGGCTGCGCCGGCTTTTGCAGCGACACCCCAACAGCGCTGGCCGTTGCTGATGTCAAGAACGTGATCGCGCAAGCCGTGGCCGAGGCGACGGCGCGAGGGGCTGCCGCAACCATCGCCGTTGTTGATCGTTCCGGAAATCCGCTCGGAATATTTGAAATGACGGGCGCCGACACCACGCTGACCACCGACGGTGGCCGGGGCGTGGACGGTGGTCTCGACGGCGTCACCATCATTCCCTCCGCGTCGGGCGCGCTGTCGAAAGCGATCACGGCGGCGTACCTGAGCTCGGAGGGCAACGCCTTCAGCACTCGCACGGCAAGCCAGATCATCCAGCTGCATTTCTATCCCGGTGAAATCGGACAGCCGGCCGGACCGCTGTTCGGAGTTCAATTCAGTCAGCTGCCCTGCTCGGACCTCAGCGCACGGCTGGTGCCGGCCCTGCGCCCCTCGCCTGGCCCGCATCGATCACCACTTGGACTGGCCGGTGACCCCGGGGGGCTGCCGCTTTACAAGGACGGCGTGCTGGTCGGTGGACTGGGGGTCATGGCGGACGGCACCTACGGGGTCGATCGCAACATCGCGGACCGCGACCAGGACCTCGACGAACTGCTGGCGCTTGCCGGAACCGCTGGGTTCGAGGCGCCGGGCGGACGCCGCGCCGACCGGATTGCGGTTGACGGCAAGCCGCTGCGTTTCAGCGATGCCCGCCGATCCGACCTGCTCGCCGATCCAGCAAATGCGCCGGATTTCGACACCCAGGTCGATGGCGTCCTCGGCGCCCGGCTCGAATTGCGGGGTTACACGGACACCGGCGACAGCTCGATCGTTGCCGGCACGGCCTTTGGGCAAGCGGCCTCCGGGATTCGTCCGGCCACCAGCGCACTTGCGGCACTGGACGCCTTTGTTCTGGTGGACTCCGGCGATGTCGAACGCTATCCGCCGGTTTCGGGGACGCTGCTGTCCGCTGCCGAAGTCGAGCAGATCCTGGCCAGCGCACTGGGCGTGGCCAATCGTGCGCGCGCGCAAATTCGGCAACCGGTTGGAACCCCGGCCCGGGTCAGCGTCTCAATCGTGGATACCACTGGCGCCGTCCTGGGCCTGGTGCGGAGCCGCGACGCCCCGATGTTCGGCACCGATGTCGCCTTGCAGAAGGCGCGCACCGCGCTGCTGCTCTCCTCCGCCAACGCGGCCAGCGACTTCACCGGGCTGGGGGCGAGTTACAGCAACGGCGAGAACATCTCGATACCGGATTACGTCACCGCACTGCGGAACTTTCTCGGACTGCCAATGGCCCTGGCCGACGGTGCGTACGCCTTTACCGACCGGGCTGCCGGCAATCTCTCACGCCCCTATTTTCCTGACGGTGTTCCCGGCACGCCCAACGGTCCGCTGTCCAAGCCGATTGCGCAGTGGAGCCCGTTTTCGACCGGTCTCCAGCTGGACCTGGTGCACGACGCCATCGTGAACCATGTGAAGTTTGTCGCCGGCCTCAATCCCGACATCGCCGCCGGTGCCTGCACCACGCCGGTTCGATTGCGCCTGGCGAATGGCATCCAGATCTTTCCGGGCAGCGTGCCAATCTACAAGGGCGGCACGCTGGCCGGCGCGATTGGCGTGTCCGGCGATGGCGTCGACCAGGACGACATGATTGCCTTTCTCGGACTGCACGAAGCCAGCGAGATACTCGGAACGGTCGGCAATGCCCCGCGTGGGATTCGCGCCGACCGGCTGGAGCCGCAGGGCGTTCGCCTGCGCTACATCCAGTGTCCAGTCTCACCCTACGTGGGCAGCAGCGCGCAAAACGTTTGCGAGAGCAGATGAGGCTGCTCACGGTCCTCGGCCTGGGCCTGGCGAGCGCCTGTGCTGCGCCCCTGCCTGCACCCGAGCGTGGGGCGGAGCCGGTGCCCGCAACCAGCACCCGCCCGATGCCGCGTCCGGGCGAGTTGCGACGCCTCCCCGGGCACGATAGCGCAGCGCCAGCGGACTTTCCGACCGACCCAAATCGAAAATCCGGTTTGACGGCGGTGGCACCGCCGCAATCCTGGGTCGGCGCCGACAAGGTCCCGGTTCCCGACCGCTGGCGCCTGCTCGATACCCTTGGATTGATGACGCCGCGCTGGTACGACCCTTATAACCAGAACACGCTCAAGGGCGACCGCCCAGTCATCGGCAACGACTGGTTCTTCAGCCTTGGTGTCATCTCGGACACCACCTATGAGCCCCGTTCACTGCCAACGCCGGTCGCACCCCAAAGCACCAGCAACGCCGGCGCGGTGAATGTCTTTGGCGACGGACGCCAATGGCTGGCGAACCAGAACCTGATCGTCGCGCTGGTGTTGTTCAAGGGCGACACCACGTTTCGCCCGCCGGACCTTGAGTTTCGCTTCACGCCGGTGCTGAACCTGAATTACACCGAATCCCAGGAACGACGACTGCTGCAGATCGACCCACGTGCCGGGGACAACCGCGACGACCAGCACCTCGGCGTGCAGGAGCTGTTCGCCGACGTGCACCTTCGCAATGTCTCGGAGCGCTACGATTTTGACAGCCTGCGCGTGGGCGTCCAGCCCTTCAACACCGATTTCCGCGGATTCCTGTTCCAGGACAACCAGCTTGGCCTGCGCCTGTTCGGCACCCGCGACAACAACCGCTACCAGTACAACCTGGGCTGGATCCGGCGGCTGGAAAAGGACACCAACAGCGGATTGAACGCGATCGAGGACCCGCTGCGCGACGACGATATTTTCCTCGCCAATCTTTACTGGCAGGATTTTCCGAGCCTCGGCTTCACCTCGCAGCTCACGGTGGTGCACAACCGTAATCGGGAGCGCGACACCTACTACGACAACAATGGCTTCCTCGCGCGGCCGTTTTCGCTCGGGAATGAGCACCCGCGAGAATACGAGGTCACCTACCTCGGCTACAACGGCGACGGACACTTCGGCCGACTGAATCTGACCGGCTCGACGTACTGGGCGGTTGGCCGCGAAAGCGAGGGCGTCTACAGCCAGGCACCACGCGACATTCGCGCCGGATTCGCCGCCGCCGAGGTGTCCGTGGACTTCGACTGGACGCGCCTCCGGTTCAGTGCGCTGTATGGCTCCGGGGACGGAGATCCGTACGACGACCAGGCCAATGGATTCGATGCGATTTTCGAGAATCCGGTTTTTGCCGGTGCCGACACCAGTTTCTGGATCCGGCAAGCGGTGCCGCTGATCGGTGGCGGGGGCGTTGCGCTGTCGCCGCGAAATGGCGTCTTGAACAGCCTGCGCCACAGCAAGGAACACGGACAATCCAATTTCACCAACCCGGGGATCATCCTGTTCGGGATCGGATCGGACTTCGATCTCACCCCGGAGCTTCGAATTTCTGCCAATGGCAACTATCTGGCATTCGACCGCACCGCCGTGCTGGAAGTGGCGCGCAACCAGGGGGACATCAATCGCGAAATCGGCCTGGATTTGTCCACCGCGCTGATCTGGCGGCCCTACTTCATCCAGAACATCGTCTTGCGCCTGTCCGGAGCGACGCTGTTGCCCGGCGCCGGCTACCGTGACCTTTATCCGGACCGGCACCCTTATTCGGTGCTGGCAAACCTGGTGCTGAGCTACTGAGGCGATGATGCGGACGCTCTTGTTTTTTGTCGTCGCCTTGCTGGCCCTGCCCGTCACCGCAGAACCGGCGCCGCGAACACAGGCGCAGGCAGCCGCCGAAGTGAAGTCCGGTGGCTGCGTGACTTGCCACAGCGCCAGCGACCGCAAGACCATGCACGCCAATCCCGGCGTGGTGCTGGGCTGCACCGATTGCCATGGCGGCGATGCCCCCGTCAGGCGGCATCCTGACCAGTCCCCGGACAGCCCGCTGTATCGCGCCGCACTGGACCGCGCCCACGTGCCGCCGCGACATCTTCTGGCCTGGAACTACCCTGGCAGCGCCAATCCACCGCAGACCTATGCCCTGCTCAACCAGGAATCTCCCGAGTTCATCCGCTTCATGAATCCCGGCGATTATCGGATTGCACGCGAATCCTGCGGCGCCTGCCACCTGCCAATTATTGAGGCCGCGGAGCGCAGCCTGATGGCCACCTCCGCCATGCTCTGGGGCGGCGCTTCGTACAACAACGGCATCCTCCCGTACAAGCGCTATCGGCTGGGCGAGGCCTACACTCGCGAGGGCGAGCCGGCGATGCTGCGCAATCCGGTGGATCCGGACGAAAACATGCGCCGCAAGGGTGTGCTTCCGGCCTTGTGGCCCCTGCCCGCCTGGGAAGTGACGCCACCGGCCGATGTGTTCAGGGTGTTCGAGCGCGGCGGTCGAAATATCAACAGCCTGTTCCCGGACACGGGCTTGCCGGGAATCGGCGGCAGCATCCAGCGCTTGGAGGAGCCCGGGCGGCCGGACCTGCGGCAGTCGAACCGCGGCCCCGGCACCGGAA
>JANNAK010000233.1:0-3167 GCA_031384195.1 Gammaproteobacteria bacterium | reverse complement strand
TTGACGGCGGCCAGCTCGAGATCAGCGTGAATGGCCGCGCGTTCGCGCTGCTGCCCCCTGGAAGCTACGCCTACAACCCGCCGAACTCTGCGTTTGATGATCCGCCGCCGGTTGGCCTGAATACCAACCCCAACGCTGGCGAGTTGGCCTGGAACGGTGCAGACATCAACTCTCCGTCAGGAAGTCCTCCGGGCTCCTGGGGAACCACCATCGTGAAGCTCAGCAACCTCGCCGCTCCGGGCGCCAAGATCAAACTGCGGCTCACCTACAGCCAGGACGGCTGCAACGGCGTGCAGGGATGGATCGTGGATGACTTTCGCGTCTACAGCTGTCCGGCACTCGAGGCACCAACGCTTGCGGCCGGTGCGGATTACGAAAACCCGGATACCGACGGCGCGTTCACTCTGGTGTGGAACCGCCCCGCCGGTGCCGGTGGCCCGGACTTGGTGCAGGGCTCCACCACCTCCTGCGCACCGATTCTCTCGGACAATGCCGAGGGCGGCCTGGTGCAATGGAATGCCACCGGCGGCACCGGGGCTAGCTGGGCGACGTCCCAGACCAAGGCCCATGGCGGCAGTAATTCCTTCTGGGGCAAGATCAATGAGGGCAGTGGCGCGGACGCTTTCCTGACCTTCAAGACGCCGATTGTCATCCCGACCGTCGGGGAGACAATCCTTGGCTACTGGGAGTTCTACGTCAACGAGCCAGATGACGAGGGCCTGGTGGAAGTCTCGCTGGATGGCGGCGCAACTTGGGAAACCATCAACTCCAACAACCGGAACCTGCTTGCCGAAGACGGCGCGGCGGCGCTTGCCGACGAGGACATGGTGTTCAAGTCCCTCGACATGAGCGCCTATGCCGGCCAGACCATCCGCCTGCGATTCCAGATGATGGGCGGACCGTCCAACTACTTCTTCTACACGCCCTACGGCTGGTACCTGGACGACATCGCCTTGACCAATGAAAACTGGGGCAACCTCCTGACCACCCCGAGTACGAGCTGGGCCCTCAGCAACCAGCTGGATGGCGACCGCTGCTACCGGGTCAGAAGCAGCTACGAGGTTCAGGGACAGATATTTGCCGGCAAGTTCAGCAACATCCTGAAGATCAAGGTGCAGGCGGGACTGGCCAATCTTCCCCCCGTGGCCGACGCCGGCCCCGACCTTTCCGTGAAGGAAAACAAGACGGCGCAGCTGAGCGGACTCGCCTCGGCGGACGCCAATCTGGAGCCGTTGAGCTACCGCTGGACACAGGTGGCGGGACCGCTGGTGCCGTTGCAGAACGCCGCCACCGCAACGCCGTCGTTTACCGCCCCGCCGGTCAGCATTGACACGCCGCTGACCTTTGAGCTAACCGTCGAGGATGCCGCCGGCGCCACCGGCACCGATACCGTGGTCGTCACGGTGCGGGACGTCCCGGCGACGGTCGACAACAACAAGCTGGGCGGCGCGATGCCCCTGGCCAGCTTGTTGCTCCTGACACTGTTCGGGGCGATTCGGCGACGCGCGGTTTCGTGAACGCTCCGTGGTAAGTCCATCCGGTCGGCCGGGTTGAACCGGCTGCCGGACGGAGTGGATTCCAGGGGCTGGACGGGTAAACTAATCACAACTGAACGGGACATCAGGTTTAGCTCCGTTCGCCCATAGACGTCAATTATCTGTCAGGGCTTGGCGCCCTGGCGGGGAGTGTCCTTATGAAGTCAATCTACGCTGCCTACGCTCTGTTTCTGGCCTTCGCCGTTTCTGCGCCCGTCCAAGCCCAAACGCTGCCGGAATACCTTCTTCATTTCCACGGCAATACGCACGAAGGAACACCAGCCTGCACAGGCAACGGAGTGACCGACGCCGCACTTTGCGGCGGCCCGTTCTTGACCCCATCAGCGACACTCGACAGCGCCGCCGCGGCTCACTTCGAGGACAACGGTGCGCTTGTCACCACAACTGGCACCGGCGCAGCCGATCCCAACTGGACCTGGCGCCCCACGGCAGCAACGACACTTCAGGGAAATATGGTCCTCCGATTCTGGGGTTCCTGCAGCGCCAGTTGCGTCGCCTTGGGTCCGGTTTGGGACATCGCACTTTGGAAAAATGGCGTCAGTGTCGTCGCGTTTAATGACGTCCCGGCTAGCCCGGCGACAGGTGATCTGCCCAGCCTGCTCACACTCACACTGAACGTCTCGCCGGCAATTTCGCTGGCCCCAGGCGACCGCCTGTCTCTGGTGATCAACGGCGGTTACACGGTCGACAACGCGAATACCCGTGTCTACTACGACTCCACGCAACCCTGCGCTCCTGGCGCCGCCGGTCTGTGCGATTCAATTGCCGTATTCAACGCCAAGGACACCGACGGCGACGGCGTCCCGGATTTGCTGGACGAATGCCCCGGAACTCCGACCGGCACCAGCGTCGACAGCAAGGGTTGCCCGGCCGTCGGCTCGGCCTGCGCCACCAGCTCGGCCCAGGCGGAACTGGCTCTCATGCCCACCGGTGGCCCGGTCACGGTGGATCCCGCGGTAAGCGCAGAATGGTCACGTCTCGGCGCGAACGCCGAGTACGGCGCGTTTGTTCACTTCTACCGGTGGGGCACCAAGCTGGAGCAAAGCGGGCTGCTGGAATCGCTGGGCCTCAAGATCACCCACGACTTCCGTCGCTACACCACGGCGGTGTTTGCCGAAGGCCCGGTCTGGGCCTTCCAGCGCCTAGCCAACGTGCCCGGCATCATGCGCATTGAGTACAACAGGCCGCTGCGCTACCTCGACGCAACGCAGAGCTGGGCAACCCGCGTGCGCCTTGCGCAGGAAACCGTCTCGGGCGGCCCCTACTACGACGCCAGCGGCAAGGTGCTGACTGGCGAGGGCATGACGCTGGGCATCATCGACAGCGGCCTGTTTGGCGCCCACCCCGACTTTACCGGCCGCATCACCCACAACTTCAAGTACTTCGCCGCGGGTTACCAGGACGTCGGCTACGCCGACAGCGAAAACGGCGGCGGCGGCCACGGCACCCACGTCACCGGCATCGTCGGCGGCGGCGGTACCCATACACGCGGATGGTCTTGTTCTTGGCATTCATTTCCATAATTACACCAGGAATTAAATCTTCATCGTCTGTGACTTCCAACAGGGCATCTTCCAAAATTTCATCGGTGCTGCCTTTGGATAAGTTGAT
>JANNAK010000231.1:0-2547 GCA_031384195.1 Gammaproteobacteria bacterium | reverse complement strand
CCACCAGGCCCTGTACCGGAAGTGGTTTGAGTCCGACGCCTGGCTGGCCAACGTCAACTGATCCAGGTCGTCGCGCGAATTTCTTGATGCCACCAACACCCCATCGCTGGTTCTGGCACGGCGTTTACGTGCTGGTGATCGTGGCGCTGGGCGCCGGGGTCTGGTTTTCCAGCAAGCGGGTGGATTACGACTGGCATTGGGAGCGGATTCCGCAGTACATCATCAGCAACGAAGGCGAGCGGGTGAGGGCACCGGCCGACGGGCTGGTCGCGCTGGGCGCCGACGGCCACTCGCTGGAAATCCACACCCAGACCGACCCGCCAGAGATCCTGCGCCTCGAGAATCTCGGCCGGGTGACGGTCGGCGAGGGCGCGCTGGTGTTCAGCGGCGACGTGGTCGCGATCCGCGAAGGCTATGCCCCGGGACCGCTGCTGGTCGGCCTGTGGATCACGCTGAAAATCTCTGCGCTGTCGCTGGTGTTCGCCTTGCTGCTGGGCCTGGTCGCGGGCCTGGGTCGGGTGTCGTCCAATCCGGCGGCGCACAACCTCGCCACCACCTACGTCGAGCTGGTGCGCGGCACGCCCTTGCTGGTGCAGATCTTCATCTTCTATTTCTTCATCGGCACCGTGCTGCACCTGTCGGCACTGACCGCCGGCGTCGCGGCGCTTTCGGTATTCACCGGCGCCTACGTCGCCGAGATCATCCGCTCGGGCATCGAGGCGGTCCCGCGCGGGCAGATGGAAGCGGCGCGCAGCCTGGGCATGGGCTATGTGAAGGCGATGCGCTACGTGATCCTGCCGCAGGCCTTCAAGAAAACCCTGCCGCCGCTGGCCGGGCAGTTCATCAACCTGATCAAGGACTCCTCGCTGGTGTCCATCATCGCCATCACCGACCTGAGCAAGGCTGGGCGCGAGGTGGTGAGCTCGACCTTCAGCCCGTTTGAAGTCTGGTTCACGGTCGCGGCGATGTACCTGGTTCTGACCGGCGCGCTGTCCTACCTGGTGCGGCGCCTCGAGCGCAGGCTGGCGACCGGTGAATAGCGCCAGTGGGGCGGCGGTGCTGCCGGCACCGGACGCGCCGCAGATCCGCTTGCGCGGCATCCGCAAGCAGTTCGCCAATGGCGTGCTGGCGCTGAAAAACGTGTCGCTGGAAGTGAAACCGGGCGAGGTCGTGGTGGTGGTGGGCCCCAGCGGCTCGGGCAAGTCCACGCTGCTGCGGACCCTCAACGGCCTGGAGCCGGTCAGCGCGGGCGAGATCTGGGTCGACGGCCATCCGGTGCACGACCGCCACACCCCGATCAACAAACTGCGCCAGCGCGTCGGCATGGTGTTCCAGCAGTTCAATCTTTTTCCGCACAAAACGGCGCTTGGCAACGTGATGCTGGCGCCGATGACCGTGGCGGGGCTGTCCGAAACCGAGGCGCGCGACCGGGCGCAGGCGCTGCTGGCCAAGGTCGGCCTTGCCGATCGCGGGCACAGCCTGCCCTCGCAACTGTCCGGCGGCCAGCAACAGCGCGTGGCCATCGCGCGGGCCCTCGCCATGGAACCGGACATCATGCTGTTTGACGAGCCGACCAGCTCCCTGGATCCGGAGATGGTGGGCGAAGTGCTGGAAGTGATGAAGGCGCTGGCGCTGGAGGGCATGACCATGGTGGTGGTGACCCACGAAATGGGCTTTGCCCGGGCGATGGCCAACCGCGTGCTGTTCATGGACCAGGGAGAACTGGTCTACCAGGACGCGCCCAAGGCCTTCTTCACCGAGGCGCGCAACGAGCGCCTGCGGACCTTCCTGGGGCAGGTGCTAAAAGCGTAATTGGTGTCCCTGACACGAATCGAACGTGCGACCCTCCGCTTAGGAGGCGGATGCTCTATCCACTGAGCTACAGGGACTTGCGGCGGCAGGATAGCCGATGGCAAGCGCTTTTGGACCCTTTACGGGCCCAAAACATGCCATTCAGCGGACCCTTGAAGTTACTTTGGATATATTATTGAGACTCTTGTTTTATCAGGACTTTTAATCTAGCATCGGCTGGCGAGACCTCGAGGTTTTGGCGTTACGGAGCGGGAGATGCCATGAAGACGAATTCACCAGGATTTTTTCCGGTTGTCGCGCTGCTCGCCGGCCTGGGCGGCCTGGCCGGATGCGAAACCGACCTGAGCTCCCTCGGTGTCGCCGACCCAAACACGCCGTCGAGCTCCCCGCCAGCGGTCCTCGACCTGATTGCCAGTTCGCCGCAGCTGTCATCGGCCGGCAACGCCCAGAGCTCGGGCGTCACTGTAACCGCGCAAGTCAAGGATTCCGGCAATCGCGTCGTGAGCGGTGCAACGGTCGTATTTTCGGTCAACAACGGCGCGTCGCTCATTACCACCCAGGGCACGACCGATAGCAGTGGCGTTGCCCAAGCCGTGGTCACCACCGGCAATGACCCCACCAACCGTACGTTGCTTGTGACGGCCGTGTCCGGGGTCGCCTCGGATACCCTGAACCTTGCGGTGGTAGGCACGACCCTCGAAATTACCGGTCCGGTGACGGCGCAATTCGACCAGC
>JANNAK010000225.1:0-9886 GCA_031384195.1 Gammaproteobacteria bacterium | reverse complement strand
GGGACGTCACCATTTTTCCCGGCGCGGAGGAGCCGCAAGGCCGTACGGCTATCCGACGCGCGCTTCGAGATGTGGCCGCCGCGCAGAGCGCGGCGCGAAGCGGTGCTAGGCCGACTTGACCTCGCGCTTGGGCGCCTCGACGTTCTCGTAGACGATGAACGGCTTCGACTCGCCGCGAACCACCGCTTCGTCCACCGCGACCTTCGCAACGTGCTGCATCGACGGCAGGTCGTACATGACATCCAGCAGGATGTTTTCGAGGATAGTGCGCAAGCCGCGCGCGCCAGTCTTGCGCTCCTTGGCCTTCTTCGAGATGGCCAGCAGCGCGTCCTCGCGGATCTCCAGCTGCACGCCTTCCATCTGGAACAGCTTGGCGTACTGTTTGACCAGCGCGTTCTTCGGCTGGGTCAGAATCGTCATCAGCGCCGCCTCGTCGAGCTCCTCGAGCACGGCGACCACCGGCAGGCGTCCGACAAATTCCGGGATCAGCCCGAAGCGGATCAGGTCTTCCGGCTCGACCTTGTGCAGCATCTGGCCGATCAGCTTGTTGTCGATGCGCGAGCGCACGTCGGCCGAAAAGCCGATCCCCACCGCCTCGGTGCGGTTGAGGATGATGCGCTCCAGGCCCGAGAACGCGCCGCCGCAGACGAACAGGATGCCGGCCGTGTTGACCTGCAGGAACTCCTGCTGCGGATGCTTGCGGCCTCCCTGCGGCGGGACGCTGGCAATCGTGCCCTCAATCAGCTTCAGCAGGGCCTGCTGCACGCCCTCGCCCGAGACATCGCGGGTGATGGACGGGTTTTCGCTCTTGCGCGAAATCTTGTCAATTTCGTCGATGTAGACGATGCCGCGCTGCGCCTTCTCGATGTCGTAGTCGCACTTCTGCAGCAGGCGCTGGATGATGTTCTCGACGTCCTCGCCCACGTACCCGGCTTCGGTCAGCGTGGTGGCGTCGGCAATGGCGAACGGAACGTCGAGCAGGCGGGCCAGGGTCTCTGCCAGCAGCGTCTTGCCCGAGCCGGTGGGACCGATCAGCAGGATGTTGGACTTCTGCAGCTCGACGCCGTCGCTGACGTTCTTGCTGTGCAGCCGCTTGTAGTGGTTGTACACCGCGACCGACAGAATTTTCTTGGCCTGGTCCTGACCAATGACGTACTCGTCCAGCACGGCGCGGATTTCCTGCGGCTTGGGCAGGCCCTTCTGGGCCGGCTTGGCGTGGACTTCCTCGCGGATGATGTCGTTGCACAGGTCTACGCACTCGTCGCAGATGTAGACCGACGGGCCGGCAATCAGCTTGCGGACCTCGTGCTCGCTCTTGCCGCAAAACGAGCAATACAGCACCCGCCCGTTGTTGCTTCCGCTCTTCGCTTCCGTGCTCATAGTCTTTTCTGTGCTTGATCGTGCCGCGCCGACGCCAAATGCGTCGGCAGATGCTTATATATCACGCTGGCTGCCGCTTGAATATCCAGCATTTTGTCGTATCTCCCGGTCAGCCCGGGACCACAACCCGGCGCTCGAGAATCTGGTCAATGATGCCGTACTCGACCGCCTGCGGGGCGGACATGAACAGGTCACGCTCGACGTCGCGGCTGATCTTGTCGATCGCTTGCCCGGTGCATTCGGCCATGACCTGGTTCAGGCGCTCGCGCATGTACAGGATCTCGCGGGCCTGAATCTCGATATCGGTCGCCTGGCCCTGCGCCCCGCCCGAGGGCTGGTGGATCATCACGCGCGAGTGCGGCAGGGCGAAGCGCTTGCCCTTGGCGCCGGCGGCGAGCAGCACCGCACCCATGCTGGCGGCCTGGCCCAGGCACATGGTCGAGACGTCCGGCTTGATGAAGCGCATGGTATCGAGGATCGACAGGCCCGAGGTGATGATGCCGCCGGGTGAGTTGATGTACAGGTGCACGTCCTTGTCCGGGTTCTCCGACTCCAGGAACAGCAGCTGGGCGACGATCAGGTTGGCCATGTAATCGTCAATCGGCCCGATCACGAACACCACGCGCTCCTTCAGCAGCCGCGAATAGATGTCGAAGGCACGCTCGCCGCGCGGGGTCTGCTCCACCACCATTGGCACGAGGTGCTGGGCGCGTTCACGGATGTCAGTCATTTTGCTTCCTGGTCTTGCCTGGGGATTGGATCATTTTGATGCTTGCGGCGGATTCAGCAACTCGTCCAGCGGCACCGCCTTGTCGACCGTCTTGACACCGGCAATCAGGGCGTCGACCACCTGCTCTTCCAGCACGATCGCACGCAGGCCCTGCATCAGGTCCGGACGTGAGCGGTAGTGCTGCTTGACCATGTCCGGCTTCTCGTACTCGGACGCCATCTCGTCCAGCAGGGCAGCAAGCCGCTCCTGGTTCAGGGTCACTTTCTTTTCCTTCAGGACCTCGCCGATTAGCAGCCCCAGTGCCACGCGCCGCTGCGCCATCGGCATCAGCATCTCGTCCGGCAGCAGCTTTTGCATCTGGTCCGGCTTGAGTTTGCCGGCGTTGAAGCGCGAGGCCGTTTCCTCGCGCAGGCGCGGCAGTTCCTGCTGCAGCAGGCCCTTGGGCACTTCGATTGGATTGTGCTCAAGCAACTGGTCCAGCGCCTGCTGCTTCAGTCGGTTCTTGACCGCCTTGTCGCGCTCGGCCTCCAGCGCCGTCTTGAGCTTGGTGCGCAGGCCCGCCACGCCCGCGGCCTCGTCCACCCCGTGGGCCGTGAGGAACTCGCCGTCGATCTCGGGCAGTCTGGATTCGCGCACCGACTTGATCGTCACCGCGAACTGCGCGGTCTTGCCCTGCAGGGCCTCGGCCCGGTAGTCGGCCGGGAAGCTGACATCCTGGACGTAGGAATCGCCCGCCTTGCGGCCGGCAAAGCTGCCGTCCAGTTCCGGCAGGAACCGGCCGGCGCCGACCTCAACCTCGACGTCGTCGCCATGGCCGCCACTGAACGGCTCGCCGCCGATGCGGCCCAAAAAGTCGATATGGACGGTGTCGCCGGCGTTGGCGGCGCGTTCCACCGCCACCAGGGTCCGGCGCGTGCGCAGCAGCGACTCCAGCAACTTGTCGACGTCGGCCTCGCCCACCTCCGACACCGCACGCTCGATCTTCAGCTTGTCGAGGGCCTTGAGCTTGATTTCCGGATAGACCTCGAATCGTGCCTTGTACTCCAGGGGCTGGCCCTCGAGTTCGGCCGTGAGCTCAAAACTCGGCGCGCTGGCCGGCCGCACCCCGGCCTTGTCGACGGCCTCGGGATAGCTGCTGCGGACCAGGTCCTGCACCACTTCGTGCCGGGCCGAGGCCCCGAACTGCTGCTGAACAATATTCAAGGGCGCCTTGCCGGGCCGGAAGCCGGGAATCTTCGCCCGGCCGGCGATCGCCCTCAGGCGCTCGTCAACGGCGCGACTGACTTGCTGCGCGGGAATCTTCACGCGCAGTTCGCGGACCAGTCCGCCCGGGGTGTCTAGATGTACGTCCATGCCTGTCTTGCTCGATGATGTATGGATAGTGCTGCACCCGCGGCCGGCGCAACGGCGAGCCGGTGCGAAAGGAGGGACTCGAACCCCCACGCCTTGCGGCGCTGGAACCTAAATCCAGTGCGTCTACCAGTTCCGCCACTCTCGCGGTCCCCGCGGGGGGCGCGAGTATACCAGCGCCCCGGACCCCGCAGGGCGCTAGCCGCTGACCGAATTCCCGCCAAATCAGCGGGATACCGCAGGACCACCGCTCGGGGCCGTTGCCGGGACGGCGCAAACGCGTTAGCTTTGCCGCCATGAACTCCCGCCTGATTGTCCTGCTCACACTGGTGGCCAGCGCGGCGCTGATGCGCCTGCTGCCACACCCCCCCAATTTCACCCCGGTGGCGGCGCTCGCCCTGTTTGCCGGCGCGCATTTTGAGCGCCGCAGCCTGGCATTCCTGGTGCCGCTGGTGGCGATGTTCCTGAGTGACGTCGTCCTTGAGCTCACGACCGGGTTTGGTTTCCATTCTCAGGCGCCGGCGGTGTACCTCAGCTTCATCGCGGTCGTCGGCATCGGCTTGTGGCTGCAGCCTCGCCGCCGCGCACCGCTGGTGCTGGGTGCCGCGCTACTCTCGTCCGCGGTGTTTTTCGCACTCTCCAATTTCGGGTTGTGGGCGGAAGGCAGCCTGTACCCGCGCACGATTGAGGGCCTGGTGGCCTGCTACATCGCCGCGATCCCCTTCTTCGGCGCCACCGTGCTCGGCGACCTGTTCTACTGCGCCGTGATGTTTGGCCTGTTCGCCGCCGTCGAGCGGCGCCTGCCGCGGAGCGCGCTGCAACCCGCCTAAGCCTTATTGCGAGCGCGCGCGCTCGATCAAGGCCTTGACCGGCGCGTCGGCCGGCAGCGTTCCAAACGCCAGGCCATGCTGGCCACCCAGGCGAGAGGAACAAAAGGTATCGGCCACCTCGCGGTGGCCCCCGCGCAGCAACACGCCGGCCTGCAGCGCGAGCGCGGTGCGCTCGACCACGTAGCGCGAGCGCACTTCCAGTGTGGCGACATCGTCGAAAGCCTTGCCCAGCCAGGTCAGCTCACGATCAAAGTCCGGATGCCCGCCCTTGGCGCCCATCAGCTCGGCAAACAGCGCCTCGCGGGTTTCCGGTTCCCTGGACAACGCGCGAAGCACATCCAGGCACTGGATGTTGCCGCTGCCTTCCCAGATGGAATTCAGCGGCGCCTGCCGGTACAGCCGCGGCAGGATGGATTCCTCCACATAGCCGGCACCGCCCAGGCATTCCTGCGCCTCGTTGATCAGCGGCGGGGCGCGCTTGCAGACCCAGTACTTGCCGATGGCGGTGGCAACGCGTGCGAACGCGGCCTCGGCGGGATCACGTGGCGAGGCGTCGACCGCACGGGACACGCGCAGGGTCAGCGCCATCGCAGCCTCGGATTCCAGCGCGAGGTCGGCCAGCACGTTTTGCATCAGCGGTTGTTCAATCAAAAGTTTGCCGAAGACCTTGCGATGCGCGGCATGGTGAACCGCCTGCGCCACGGCCTGCCTCATCAGCGCCGACGAACCAATCATGCAGTCCTGTCGGGTCAGCGCGACCATTTCCAGGATTACCGCAACGCCGCGGCCCTCCTCACCGACGCGCTCGGCGAACGCGCCCTGAAATTCCACTTCGCCGGAGGCGTTGCTCCAGTCGCCCAGCTTGTCCTTCAGGCGCTGGATGCGCACCGCGTTAAGGCTGCCGTCCGGCCGCAGCCGCGGAACCAGAAAGCAGGAAAGCCCCGCGTCGACGTAAGCCAATACCAGATGCGCATCGCACATGGGCGCCGAGAAAAACCACTTGTGCCCGACGATTTCGTAACTGCCGTCGGGCTGGCGGGTGGCGCGCGTGGTGTTGGCGCGCACGTCCGAGCCGCCCTGCTTCTCGGTCATGCCCATGCCCACGGTGCAGCTTTTCTTTTGCGCCGACGGAAGGATCCGTGGGTCATATTCGAGGGCGGTCACCAGCGGCAGCCATCGCGCGGCAATGTCCGGCTGGTGGCGCAACGCCGGCACGCAGGCATAGGTCATGGTCAATGGACAACCATTGCCGGCCTCGACCTGCCCGGCCATGTAGGACAGCGCCGCACGCGCGACGTGCGCGCCCGGCGTCGTCTCATTGCGCCAGGCAAACGAATGCACGCCGTGGCCCATGTTCAAGGCCAGGATGCGATGCCAGGCGGGGTGGAATTCGACCTCGTCGATGCGATTCCCGAAGCGGTCGAACGACCGCAGCCTGGGCTTGTTTTCGTTGGCAGTGAAACCCAGCTCCATCAGCTCGCCGCCGGCCGCCGGTCCGTAAGCGGCCAGTTCCTTTTGCGCCCAGCTGCCACCCTCGCGCTCGACCGCCTCGCGCAGCGCAACATCGCTGCGCCACAGGTCGTAGGGCGCCAGCGCCGGCGGCTGGTTATCGACCGTGTGCGTGATGAACCGTTCGGCTTGCGTCATAAGGGTTCCGCGGCGTTACTTCGGACGGCCCAATTCAGCGAACAGGAAATCGGCCATGCGCGAATACAGCCGTTGCTGCACCAAGGGTTCCGGCACCATGTGGGTGAACGAGACCAAGGGCAGGAATTGGAACGGTTTGCCGGCCTTGAACAGGGCGTCGGCCAGCTTCAGGCTGTGGAAGAAATACACGTTGTCGTCGCCCGTCCCGTGCACCAGCATCAGCGGCCGTCTCAGTTCCGCGGCCAGCGGCAGCAAGCTCGAGGCGTCATAGCCGGCGGCGTTCTCTTCGGGCGTGCGCAGGTAGCGCTCGGTGTAATGGGTGTCGTAGTCCCGCCACTCGGTGACCGGCGCACCGGCCACGCCGACCTTGAACAGGTCCGGCTGCTTCATCACCGCCAGCGCCGACATGTAACCGCCGAAAGACCAGCCGTAGATGCCGACCCGCTGCAGGTCCATTTGCGGCAACTGCGCGGCGAGCGACTTGAGGACCGCGACCTGATCCTCCAGCGGAATCAGACCGAAGTTCCCCTCGATGCTGCGCTCCCAGGCCCGGTCGCGGCGCGGCTCGCCGCGGTTGTCCGCCATCACCACGATCGCACCCTGGTCGGCGAACCACTGCGGTTGCAGGTACCTGTCGCGAACCGCCAGCACGCGGTTCACGCCCGGACCGCCGTAGACATAATCGATGACCGGATACTGCCGCCGGGGATCAAAGTTGTGCGGGCGGATTACCGCCGCCTGGAACTCGCGACCGCCGGCCGCCACCACCCGCAACTCCACGATCGGCAGCTGCGCCGGTGATTCGGCGACCGACCGGATCGCCGCCAGCCGTTCGCCGGAGCGACTGTAAACCGCGCGCGTCGGGGACTTATCCAGCGTTTCTTCCTCCAGCACGTAGACCGCGCCCTCACGCGCCACCCGGGCGCGACGCTCGCCGATGCCCCGCTGCAGGACTTCCGGATTGGCTGCGCTCACCGTGGTGCGCAGCAATTGCACCTCGGTTGGCTGCGGCGTGGCCAGGGCGTAGATTTCGCCGGTGGACTCGACCACGTCCACCACTTCCAGGAATCGAGACTTTCCGGACACCAGGATCCGCTTGAACTCTCCGCTGCGATCGTGCAGGACCAGTTCGCGTGCGCCACCGCTTTCGCGCAAGGCCAGGATGCCACTGCCGTCCGGCAGCCAGCGCGGCGTCGAGTCGGAAAGGTTAAGCCAGGCGTCGTCGTGGTCGGTGAAAAGCACGCTGCTGTTTCCGGTCGCCGGATTCACTTCGAGAAATGCGGCATCACGTTGGTCGCGGGATTGAACCAGCAGGGACAGCGGCGCCTTTTTTTCCTCCCACACCACGCGGGCGAGATAGGGATAGCGCGCCGCGTCCCACTTCGCCCAGACCGTGGGCCCACCGGTGACCGGGATGATTCCGAGCCGAACTTTGGCATTGGCCTTGCCCGGCCGCGGGTAATAGAAAAGCTCCGCACCCGCTTCGGGCGTGGCCGCATCGCCGACCGCAAAACGCTCCATGCCGCGCTGGTCGGTTTCCTGGCAGGCCAGCCGGCGGCTGTCTGGCGCCCACCAGAATCCCGAAAAGCGGCTCATCTCTTCCTGCGCCACAAATTCCGCCCGGCCGTGACTCAGCTCCTCGCTGCCGCCGTGGGTCAGCCGGCGCTCCTTGCCGGAGGCAAGGTCGCGCACGTACAGATCGTGTTCCTTGACGTAGGCCAGCCGGGTCCCGTCCGGTGACAGCTTGGGATCAAACGCCGCCTGGGTTCCGGCGTACAGGGTGCTGACCTTGCCGCTGGCGCGGTCCAGCGCATACAGCCGGCCCGACAGCGGCAGGATCACGCGCTGGCCGTCGCGCGACAGTTCAAAGGTTGCGAAGCCCTTCGCGGTCAGGCGCATGCGCTCGCGCAGGGCCTTCTCGGCGGCCGACAATTTTTCCTCGCCACCGCCCAACAGGGCCTCGGGGGTGATCAGTTCCCGCTCCTGGCCGCTGGCAAGATCCAGTTCGTACAGGCGGCGAACCCGGTCGCGCGCGCCACTGCGCAGGAACAAGACCTGCTTGCCGTCCGGCGTCGGGGTGGCCGCAACCGGCAAGCCCAGGGAATAGCCTTGGGTTTCTGCCCAATCGCGCAGGAACTCGCCACGGTCACTGGCCGGGGCCGTGGCGATCGCCACTGGCGCCTGGCTGGCACAAGCCCCCAGCAGCAAGGGCAGTGGCAGCAGCGCAAACCGCAGGCGATTCAAGTGCTTCCGGAACTGTTTTTTCATGGAATTATCCGGCTGGAGGCGCGCGCTATCGTGCCATAATCCGCGCCGCCGATTGGCCCTTGGTGGCCGTTGCGGAGCACCGTTCTTTTGTCTTTCCTCCCCCCGCTGAACCTCGCCGGCCGCGATCGCGTGCGGCTGTCGGCCCTGCCCGGCCCGGCCGCCGCCCTGGCCCTGGCCGAACTGGCGGCCGTAAGCGAGCGGCCGCTGGTCGCAATTTGCTCGGGCGAACAGCAAGCGCACCGGCTGGAAGCAGAACTGGGATTCTTCCTTGGCGGCAGCCCGCTGCCGGTCCTGCACTTGCCGGACACCGAGGTTCTGCCCTACGAGTCGCAGTCACCCCACCAGGAAATCCTGTCGGCGCGGCTTGCCGCCCTGCACCGGCTGCCGCGGCTGACCCGTGGCGTGCTCATCGTCACCGCCGATGCGCTGATCCAGCGCCTGCCGCCCAAGGCCTGGCTGGAAGGCCGCACCCTGTTGTTGAAAAAAGGCGAAGCGCTGGAAATGGAAGCGTTTCGCGGCCGCCTGCTGGCCGCCGGCTACCAGCCAGTGTCCGAGGTACAGATGCAGGGCGAGTTCGCCGTGCGCGGCTCCATCCTTGACCTGTTTCCGATGGGCAGCGAGCAGGCCTTTCGGCTGGACCTGTTCGACCGCGAGCTGGAATCCATCCGGGTGTTTGACCCGGAAACCCAGCGCTCCGAGGGCCAGGTTGAGGAGATCCGGCTATTGCCGGCGCGCGACTTTCCGACCGACAAGGCCGGCATTGAACTGTTCCGCCGCCACTACCGCGAATATTTTCCGGGCGATCCGGCCCGCAGCCGGATCTACCGCGAAGTCAGCAAAGGCCTGATGCCCGGCGGGATCGAGTTTTACCTGCCGCTGTTTTTCGAGCAGACCGCGCGGCTGGACGATTACCTGCCGGAGTCTCGCCTCTGGGTTGAGATGGCCGACATCCCAAGGGCGCTCGCCGAGGACTGGAAGCAGACCGGCGACCGCTACGATCGTTACGCCGGCGACCTTGAGCGACCCCTGCTGAAACCCGAGGACCTGTACTGGACACCGTCACTGCCGGAGCTCGCGGCCGAGGTTCTGCCGGCCGGACTCGAGATGCTGGCCGGCAGTGGCGAGGCGATGCGGTCCCGGGTCAAGGATGCCGGCGGGCGAATCCTGTTCGTCGCCGAATCGGCCGGGCGGCGCGAAGCCTTGCTGGCCTGGCTCAAGCCCCTGGGCATCAACACCCGCGACTGCGCCAGCTTTAGCGAGTTTTCGGGCGATCGCAGCCGCTACGGCATGTTGATCGGCCCCCTGCAGGACAGCCTGGCCTTGCCCGAGGGCACCCTGCTGGTTTCCGAGATGCAGGTGTTCGGGCTGTCGGCGCCGGTGCGCCAGCGCCGACGCGCCGGCGCGCGCGATGCCGCCACACTGCTGCGGGACCTCAACGATTTGCACGACGGCAGCCCGGTGGTGCACGTGCAACACGGTGTCGGCCGTTATCGCGGCCTGACCACGATGGACGGCGGCGGCACCCCTGCCGAGTATCTGGTGCTGGAGTACGAAGGCGGCGACCGGATCTACGTACCGGTGGCCTCGCTGGGGCTCATCCACCGCTACGTCGGCACCGACGCCGAGCACGCGCCGCTGCACGCGCTGGGATCGGAGCGTTGGGAAAAAGCCCGCGCCCGCG
>JANNAK010000214.1:0-8485 GCA_031384195.1 Gammaproteobacteria bacterium | reverse complement strand
CAGATGGCGGCCGACATCGCCCTGTGGCAGGACCCCAACGGCCTGACTGAGGACGAGCGCACCATCATCAAGCGCTCGCTGGGCTTCTTCTCGACCGCCGATTCGCTGGTGGCGAACAACCTGGTGCTGGCCGTGTACAAGCACCTGACCAACCCCGAGTGCCGGCAGTACCTGCTGCGGCAGGCCTTCGAGGAGGCGATCCACACCCACGCCTACCAGTACTGCATCGAGAGCCTCGGCCTGGACGAAGCGGAAGTGTTCAACATGTACCGCGAAGTCCCCAGCATCCACGACAAGGCCGCCTGGAGCCTGCCGTACACCCAGTCGCTGGCCGATCCGGAGTTTCAGACCGGCACGCCCGAGGCCGACCAGCGCCTGCTGCGCGACCTGATCGCGTTCTACGTGGTGTTCGAGGGAATCTTCTTCTACGTCGGCTTCGTGCAGCTGCTGAGCTTCGGTCGCCGCAACAAGATGGTGGGTACGTCGGAACAGATCCAGTACATCATGCGCGACGAGTCCATGCACATGAACTTTGGCATTGACGTGATCAACCAGATCAAGATCGAGAATCCACACGTGTGGACCAAGCAGTTCCAGGAAGAAGTGGCGCAAATGATCAACGAGGCCACCAACCTGGAGATCCGCTACGCCCACGACACCATGCCACGCGGCGTGCTGGGCCTGAACGCCAGCCAGTTCAACGAGTACCTGAAGTTCGTCGCCAACCGGCGCTGCGCGCAGATTGGCATCAAGCAGCTCTACCCCGGTGCGACCAACCCGTTCCCGTGGATGAGCGAGGTGATGGACCTGAAGAAGGAAAAGAACTTCTTCGAGACCCGCGTCACCGAATACCAGACCGGCGGGGCGCTGACCTGGGATTGAGCGGGGGGCGCCAACGGAATTGAATGGGCGGATCGCTTCAGGCGCGAGGGGTGGGGTCGGGCAGGATCACGATGCTGGCCTCGCGGCAGCTCACCACCTGGCCGGCGCGGATCTTCGCGGTCTTGCGGGTCTCGGGCTTGCCGTCCACCTGCACCTCTCCGGCCGCCACCAAGGCCTTGCCAGCGCCACCGTTGTCGCAAATGCCCACCAGTTTCAGGAGCTGGTTGACTTCGATGTAGTCGCCGACCAGCGCGAATTCAATGTTGGTAATGGTCCTGCTCCGGTGGTGACTCGCGAGTATCCGGGTGGAAGAATGTCAGAGTTTGCCGTCGTCAGGGCTGGATCTGCGCTTCGGGCCGCATGTTTCGCTCCTGCCGCATCAGGTAGATTCCGCTGGCGACAATGATGCCGGCGCCGGCCCAGGTCAGGCCGTCAGGCAACACGCCCCAAAGCGCCAGGTCGAAGCCCAGGCCCCAGGCCAGTGCGGTGTACTCAAAAGGAGCGATGACCGCCGCTTCGCCACGGGCAAACGCTTCGGTGAGGGCGAACTGGCCAAGGGCACCGACCACCCCGACGCCCACGATCAACCCAATATCGGCAGCAGCGACCGGCACCCAATTCGGCAGCGCCAGCGCAGTGGCCGCCGGCGCCATCATGGTCAGCATCCAAAACACCATGCTCTGTGTACTGTCCGTGCGTCCCAGAACCCGCACCAGCAGGGCCGCGAGTGCATAACCGACCGCGGCGGCCAGGATTGCGAGGCCAGCCCCGGTCAGGGCGCCCGCACCGGTGGGGCGCAGCGCAACCAACACGCCACTGAAGCCGATCAGGATGGCGGCCCAGCGATGCGGGCCCACCCGCTCGCCCAACACCAGTCCGGACAGCGCGGTGATGATTAGCGGCGCGACGAAAAACAAGGTGTAGACCGTGGTCAGCGGCAGGTGGCGAATGCCGGCGATGAATGCGGTCAGCGTGGCGGTGCCAAGCGCGCCGCGCAGCAGGTGCAGCTTCCAGCGCACGCGCAGCAACGGCCGCAGCCCGACAGTGGAGTACACCCAAACCGCAACCAGGGGCCACGACGCCAGACTGCGCAGCGCGGCGATTTGCAACGGCGGGTAATGGGCGGACAGCAGTTTGAGTCCGGCGTCCATGCACGACAGCACGGCGATGGCGAAAATCATCATGCCGATGCCGCGCAGATTGTCATTCCGGTTCATTTCGCCAGTATCGCCGAGCCGGGAGGTGGCATGACGCCCGTCGCCAACGGCGGTGGAAATTCGCGATACTGCCGCCCCGATGAGCCCCCTCGACCCGAAAAAACGCTGGCTGGCGCTATACGTCTTGTGCACCGGCGTGCTGATGATCGTGCTGGACACGACCATCGTCATCGTGGCGCTGCCGACCATCCAGGCCGACCTTCAGTTCGAGGGCGCCGGGCTGACGTGGGTGCTTAACGCCTACATGCTGACCTTCGGCGGATTCCTGTTGCTGGGCGGTCGGCTGGGCGATCTTTACGGCCAGCGGCGGCTGTTCCTGATCGGATTGTCGCTGTTTACGCTGGCTTCGCTGGCCTGTGGATTGGCGGACACGCAGGTGACGCTGATCGCGGCGCGGGCCGCGCAGGGCCTGGGGGGTGCCGTGGTCACGGCGGTGGCGCTGTCGTTGATCATGAACCTGTTTACCGAGGAGCTGGATCGCGCCAAGGCGATGGGTATCTACGCCTTCGTCTGCGCGGTCGGAGGCAGTCTGGGCGAAGTGCTGGGAGGTTTCTTCACGGATTTTTTCGGTTGGGAGTCGGTGTTCCTGATCAACCTGCCAATCGGCGTGGGCGTTTATGCCTGCGTAATGTTGCTGTTGCCGCCGGATTCCGGTGCGGTCTCGCACCGGCTGGATTTGGGTGGGGCCATCACGGTGACCTTGGGGCTGATGCTCGCGGTGTACGGCGTCGTGGGCGGCAACCAGGCCGGTTGGCTGTCGCTCGAAACGATTGCCCCGCTGGCCACCTCCGCGGCGCTGCTGGGCGCCTTCCTGGTGATCGAGTCGCGGGTGGCCGAGCCGCTGATGCCGCTGCGGTTGTTCCGGTTCCGCAACCTGTCCACCTCAAACATCATCGGCGTGCTGTGGGCGGCGGGCATGTTTGGCTGGTTCGTGATCTCGGCCCTGTACCTGCAGCACGTGCTGGGCTATGACCCGTTCCACGTTGGCCTCGCATTTCTCCCGGCCGACGTCCTGATGGCAATTTTTTCGGCCGGACTGTCGGCCAAGGTCGTGATCCGTTTTGGGATTCGCGGCCCGACCTGGGTGGGCCTGCTGATCGCGGCGCTGGGGCTGGCCTGGCTGGGCCGGGCGCCGGTTGATGGCGGATTTCTGATCGACGTCCTGCCCAGCATGCTGGCGCTGGGCCTGGGCGCTGGCATGGCCTTCAATCCACTGCTGCTGGCGGCGATGAACGACGTCAGCCAGGAAGAATCCGGCCTGGCTTCGGGCGTGGTCAACACCTCGTTCATGATGGGTGGAGCGCTGGGCTTGGCCATCCTCGCTTCGCTGGCCGAGGCCCGTACCAGCGCCCTGGTCAGCGACGGAACGGACGCAATCGTCGCCCTGAATGGCGGTTACCAGCTGGCCTTTTGCATCGGTGCCTTGCTCACCGCGCTGGGCGCCGTGATCGGGGCGCTCTTCTTGCGCCCGAAACCTGTTGACGGTGCAAAGGCACCGGTGGTCCCGGATTCCGCCGCAGGCTAGCGCTGCAAGGGTTGCCGTCGCACGCCCCCAAAACGTGACGCCGGTTTATTTTGCCTTGGCGGCCCCAATCGCGCCGCTGGCCAGCAGCTTCTCAAGATCCTCGGCGCCACCAATCAACTGCCGCTTGACGAAGATCATCGGGAACGTCGGCCAGCCCGTCCACATCTTCAGGGCGTTGCGCCGGCGCCAGCTGTTCAGGTAGCTGCCGTATTCCAGGTACTGGTATTTGAGGCCGGCCGCGTCCAGCAGCTTGCGCGCCTTCTTCGGCATCGGGTTCTGCGCCATGCCGACCACCACGATCTCGTGTTCATCGACGGACCTGGAGACTTCCTCGACGATATCGCGCTGGTTGGACGTGATTTTCTCGCGTGCAGCGGGATGGATGCGGGACTCTTCGAGAATCATGCGCGGCATGGGAACTCCAGGTGGGTTTATCGGGGCGCAGTATCGGCGGCGCGTCGCCCGAACGCAATTGCCGCCGCGGCCGCCGTGCGACAATTCGGGCATGGCTGAATTCAAGCTGGAACAACATCCGCAGGGTCTGCGATTTGAGTGCACCGGCTGCGGCGAATGTTGCCGGTCCCGCGGCCGCAAGAGCTATGTGTATACCGCGCTGGACGAACGACGGCGGCTGGCGAAGCACCTGGCCATGCGCACCTCGTCCTTCACCCGCAAGTATTGCGAGAAGACCCACGACTTCTACCACCTGAAGGATCCGTCCAGCGACTGCCTGTTCCTCGACGGCGCCCGGTGCACCGTCTACGAGGCGCGCCCGTCGCAGTGCCGCACCTTCCCGTTCTGGTCGGAAAATCTCGGGCCCAAGGGCTGGACGGCCGAGGTCCGCAAGGATTGCGAAGGCCTCGGGCGGGGCCGGCGACATTCGCCGGACGAGATTGTGGTCCGCCTGATTGAGGACCAGGCCCGCGAGCAGATGGAGTAGGGCCGCTACTTCGTCTTGCGGGCCAACAGTTCCTTCAAGTCGCCGAAGGGCTTGCCCGACGCCACCTCGGCGGTCCGGCTGGTCGAGGTGCCGCCGCGCCGGGCTTCAAGCTCGCGCTGGTGCTCATTGTCGTGGCAGTACAGGCACAACAGCTCCCAGTTGCTGCCATCGACCGGATTGTGGTCGTGGTTGTGGTCCTTGTGATGCACCGTCAGTCCGGACAGCGTCGAGGCCGTGAATTCGCGTGCGCAACGGCCGCAAATCCACGGATAGAGCTTCAGGGCCTGCTCGCGGTACTCGCGGCCGGTGTTGTTGCTTGCCATCAGCGGGAAGGCCCCGCGGTCCGCGCAGAAATAAACCAGGAACTCGACGGCGCCCACACGCCGTCCGGTCCGTCGTACTTCGCCAGGGTCTCGCGCAGCGCCGCCGTGACCCTGGGCTTCAGTCGCTGCCCCTCGTCGCCCGCCAGCCGGATGATTTCGCCGGCCGGTCCCAGGGCCATCGCGAACTCGATGGCTTCGTCCAGGTTGCGGCCGATGCAGATTTTGGCATCGAAGCGCTCAAATGTGATGCGTTCAAACCGCGCGCCCTTCAGCATGGAACTCACCATGTCGGGTCCCGCCATCGAGAACGGGCCGGGTCCGCAATGGACCTGGTCGGTGCTTTCGTGATCGACCACCGGGACAATGCCGCGGACGCACAACTCGGCGTCGTGGATCCACGGATTATCCTCGCGCTTGCGCCAGACCACCTGGGTGAAAGTGCCACCCGGCTTCAGCGTCTTGCGAATGTTGTGCATGGCCGCGCCCGGCGTCATGAAGAACATGGTGCCGAAGCGGGCGAACACGTGGTCGTAGGGACCGCGAAGGTCTTCGGACTGGACATCGGCCGTGAAGAACGAGGTGTTGGACAGGCCGGCGGCACGGGCTTCCTCGGTGGCGGCCCGAACGAAGTTATCCGCGCAATCCACGCCGACCGCCTTGCCGCCGGGTCCGACCGCCTGGGCCAGGCGCAGGGCGCTGTCGCCAAATCCGCAGCCGACGTCGAGAACGTGCTCGCCGGGTTGATACAGGCCCCGGGAAAACAGCTCATCGCTGTAATTGGATAGCCCGGCGATCAGCAGGTGCTTGAACCGGACAAACTTGTCGAACAGGACCGTGTTCCAAGCCTCAACGACGACGGCGTTGTCGTTCATGGCACCCTCCTATTTGGCAGCGTGGCGACAGCATAGACCCGTCCGCCGCCCATTTGGCGCCGCGGCGCGGGGCCCGCGCAGGCACCGTGCGGATTGTCGATAATCCGCGCCACAAGATTCTTCTCGGGGAGTGGCTGCCATGGCGGTCGAACATTTTGACGTGATCGTTGTTGGTGCCGGCCTTTCGGGTATCGGAGCGGGCGTGCACCTGCAGCGCGAATGCCCCGGCCAGACCTACGCAGTCCTCGAGGCGCGCGAGACCATCGGCGGCACCTGGGACCTGTTCCGTTACCCGGGAATCCGGTCGGATTCCGACATGTACACGCTCGGCTACGACTTCAAGCCCTGGCTGGAGGCCAAGGCGATCGCGGATGGCCCGGCCATCCTCAATTACATCCGCCAGACCGCCAAGGAGTTTGGTGTTGACCAGCACATTCTCTTCCAGACCCGGGTGGTTCGGGCGCTGTGGTCAACGCCGGAATCCCGCTGGACCGTCACTGTGGAAGTCGGCCCGGCGCGGGAGCCGCGCACGCTGACCTGCGGGTTCCTCTATATGTGCGCCGGCTACTACGATTATGACGAAGGCTATCTGCCGGATTTTCCGGGGGTGGACCAATTCGTACAGGGCGGAGGTCGCCTGGTGCACCCGCAGAAATGGGATGACCGCGTTGACTACACCGGCAAGCGGGTGGTGGTGATCGGCAGCGGCGCGACCGCCGTGACCCTGGGGCCCGCGATGGCCGGGAAGGCGGCGCACGTGACGATGTTGCAGCGGACGCCGAGTTACATCATGACCCTGCCATCCAGGGACGTGATTGCCGACTTCCTGCGCAAGTTCCTGCCGCAGGGCGCGGCGTACACCATTACGCGCTGGAAGAATGTCTTTCTGTCCTGGCTGATTTTCACGCTCTCCCGGCATGCCCCCGACCTGGTCAAGCGGCTGATGCGTGGCGGGGTGCGGGCCGAACTGGGCCGCGAGTACGACCTCAAGCATTTCACGCCACCCTACAAACCCTGGGACCAGCGCCTGTGCCTGGTGCCCGATGCCGACCTCTTTCGCTCAATCAGGAGCGGCAAGGTCAGCATGGTCACGGATCACATTGATACCTTCACCGAAAAGGGCATCCGGCTGAAATCCGGCCAGGAACTCGCCGCCGACCTGGTGGTGTCCGCTACCGGCCTCAAACTGCAATTGGTTGGCGGCATCACGCTGGCCGTGGATGGCGACGAAGTCGATCCGCCCAAGGCCCTGGTCTACAAGGGGATGATGCTGAGTGACGTTCCGAACTTCGCGTTTGCAGTTGGGTATACCAATGCCTCGTGGACGCTGAAGTGCGATTTGGTCACCCGTTACATGTGCCGGTTGGTGAACCACATGAAGCATCGCAACCTGGGCCACTGCGTTCCACGGACCCGTGGCGCTTCGGTCGGCGGGCCGATCATTGATTTCTCCTCCGGGTACATCCAGCGTGCGTTGAACCTGCTGCCCAAGCAGGGTGCGCACACGCCGTGGAAGCTGTACCAGAACTATGCGCTGGACCTGCTGACGCTACGGTACGGATCGGTGGAGGATCGCTACATGGAATTCGCCGACCGCGGGTTGCAGCGCAAGGCGACCTGAAGGTTTCTTCAGGTCGCCTTGCGCTGCTAGAGTCTGGCGATGAAAGAGCCTGGCACGCACCCGCTGGAAGCGGCGCGCCTTCAGACCATCTCTGACCTCGAACTGAACGCCAAGTCCGTCGAGGATAGTTACGATGCGATCGTCGCCATGCTGGCCGGCGCCCTGGACACCCCGATCTGCCTGTTGTCAGTCATTGACTGCAAGCGCCAGTTCTTCAAGTCCAATATCGGCTTGACGATTTACGAGACGCCACGCGAAATTTCGTTCTGTGGGCACGCGATCCTGCGCCCCGAGCCCCTGATGGTGGTCGAGGATGCGCAACAGGACCCGCGCTTCGCGGATAATCCGCTGGTCATCGGTGTTCCAAAGATCCGGTTCTACGCCGGGGCGGTGATCAACGCCCCGAACAACTTGCCGGTGGGTACGATTTGCGCCATTGACACCCGCCCCCGGACCCTGACCGATGGTGACCGCCAGCACCTGATGCGGGCCAAGTTGCTGATGGAGTCGGCGATCAGTCTGCGGGCATTGTCCCTGCGCGATCACCTCACCGGCTTGTACAACCGGCGCCATTTCGATGCCTATTTCGAGAGTGAGTGGCGCCGGGCCTACCGGCACGCCTTGCCGCTCTCAATCCTGTTGTTCGACATTGACCATTTCAAGGTTTACAACGATCGCTTCGGGCATCAGGCGGGTGACGATTGCCTGCGGCGCATCGCGCAGGCGGCCAGCGGAGTCCTGTCACGGGCCGGCGACCTGCTGGCGCGTTACGGCGGCGAGGAGTTTGTGGCGGTGCTGCCCGGGACCAGTGGCGATGCCGCTCATCAGGTGGGCGACCGAATCCGCAGCGTCATCCGGGACCTCGCGATCGAAAGCCCCGGTGCGCCCGGGAGCGTGGTGACGGTTTCGGTTGGCGGCAGCGTTGCCGCGGAAGTGGCCCATTTGGCCCGCGGGCCCACGGCGCTTCTGGGCCTTGCTGACGAGGGACTCTACGCCGCCAAGGCGAGCGGGCGCGATCGTACCGTCATGCGGGGATACCCGGGCCCGGACGGGTTACCGTCGCTGGTGGCGGTTCGCTAGAACAGCTGGGCGGCCGCCTTGGCGG
>JANNAK010000198.1:0-4532 GCA_031384195.1 Gammaproteobacteria bacterium | reverse complement strand
ACCCGTACCTGGTGCACGACGACAGCCTGCCCCTGCTGGACCTGGTGGAGGACGAGGTGCTGCTGTCCATGCCGATGCTGCCGCGCTGCGAGGACCCCGGCTGCGTCGATCGCCTGTAGCCGCCGGATCGGGGGGTTTGGGCCGGAGGGTGAAATAAAAGTCGGCAGGCCCTAGAATACGCCGCCTTTTGTCGGCCCCCGGGCGCGGCAGAACCCATCAGGAGTATTGCAATGGCTGTCCAGGATTCCAAGAAGTCGCGGTCGTATCGCGGTCACCGCCGCGCGCACCAGAAGCTGTCGGCGCCCACGCTGTCGGTGGACCCGACCTCGGGTGAGACGCACCTGCGTCACCACGTCACCGCCGACGGTTACTACCGTGGCAAGAAGGTGATCGAGTCCGCACCTGCGGTCGAGCCGGGCACCGACGCCTAAGCAGCGCCGGCCGCTCTCCTGCGGCCGCCACGACTCGCCGCATGGCCGAGCCGACCACACTTTCCATTGATGCCATGGGTGGCGATCACGGCTGCGCCGTGATCGTGCCTGCAGCGCGCGTGGTCCTTGCCGAAAACCCGGCCCTTCGGCTGATCCTGGTCGGAGACGAAACCAGCCTGCGCCAGGCCCTGTCGAAGCATCCCACGCCGGTCGATGCACGAATAGAGATCCGGCACGCGAGCGAGGTGGTGGGAAGTGACGAGGCGCCGTCGAAGGCGCTGCGCCACAAGAAGGATTCCTCGATGCGGGTCGCCATCGACCTGGTGAAAGAAGGACGCTCCGCCGCCTGTGTCTCGGCCGGCAACACCGGGGCACTGATGGCCACTGCCCGATTCGTCCTCAAGATGCTCCCAGGCGTGGACCGTCCGGCGATTATTTCCGCCATCCCCTCGGCACAGGGCCACACGCACATGCTGGACCTTGGTGCGAACACCGAATGCACGGCCGAGCAGTTGTTCCAGTTCGCCGTTATGGGATCGGCATTGGCAACCGCCGAAGATGGTGTTGAGCATCCGCGCATCGGCCTGCTGAACATCGGGGAGGAAGAGATCAAGGGCAACGAGGCGATCAAGCAGGCGGCGGCAATGCTGACGGCGTCCAGCCTGAATTACATCGGCTTTGTTGAAGGCGACGGTATCTTCTTCAATCAGGCCGATGTGGTGGTGTGCGACGGCTTTGCAGGCAACGTGGCGCTGAAGACGGGCGAGGGCGTCGCGAAGCTGATCTACCAGTTCCTGAAGGAAGAGTTCACCAGCAACCTTTGGCACCGGATCGCGGCCGTGGCGGCCTACCCGGCGCTGAAGAACCTGGGCAAGCGCATGGATCCGCGCCATTACAACGGCGCGAGCATGCTGGGCCTGAACGGGATCGTGATCAAGAGCCACGGCAGCGCCGACGAGCTGGCCTTCGCCAACGCGATCCGCGTCGGTGTGCTGGAAGTCGAGAAGAACCTCCCCGCGCGCATCAGCGCACTGCTCGCCGCCGCCCTGCAAAAGTAGGGACGTTCGCGACGTTTAAGCTGCCGCTCCTGGCGCCACAGTCGCGGCGACAACTCACGACCGGCGCGGCTACTTGACCAGTTGGTTGAGGTCGAAGATCGGCAGCAGGATTGCCATCACGATACCGAACACGATTGCGCCCATGGTCACGATCATCAACGGCTCCAGCAGGCCCATCAGCGCGGCCACCAGCGTCTCCACCTCGCGCTCCTGCTGTTCAGCCGCACGGTCCAGCATCTCGTCCAGCTTGCCCGACGACTCGCCACTTGAAATCAGGTGCAGCGTGATCGGCGGGAACAACTTGCTCTCGGCCAGCGAACGGTGCACCGAGGCGCCCTCGCGTACCCGCAGCGTCGCCGCCTCGATGGCTTCGCGCATCGGCAGGTTCGTCACCACCTGCGTACCGATGCGCATCGCATCGAGGATCGGAACGCCGCTGCCAAACAGGATTCCCAGCGTGCGCGTGAAGCGGCCGGTGTTCGCGCTGCGCGTCAGGCGACCGACCACCGGCAGGCGCAACTGGAACCGGTGCACCTTGCGCTTGAATTCATCGTTGCCCATGGCGCGACCGAACAGGAACGCCCCGATCACCATCAGGATGACGATGCCGAGGCCGTACTCGCGCAGGAAATCCGAGATGGCGATCAGGGCGCGGGTCATGAATGGCAGCTTGGCGTCGAGGTCCGCAAACACCGCGACAACCTTGGGGACGACATAGGTCAGCAGCAGGGTAACCACGCTCAGCGCGACCGCCGTCAGGATTACCGGGTAGATGGCGGCCAGCATGATCTTGCTCTGCAGCGCCTGGCGGCGTTCCACGTAATCCGCCAGCCGCTCCAGCACGGCGTCAAGCTTGCCCGATTGCTCGCCCGCCTCAATGGTGGCGCGGAACAGCGGCGGAAACGCCGCGGGAAATTGCCCCAGCGAATCGGCCAGGCTGTTGCCCTCCGTTACGGCGCTGCGGACGCCGAGGGTAATGCGCTGCACCTGCTTGCTCTCGCTTTGTTGGCCGACGGCGGCCAGCGCCTCGTCCAGTGGCAGACCCGAGCGTGACAGGGTGGCCAATTGCCGCGTGAACAGCGCCAGCTCGGTGGCACCGATTCGGCCGGATTGGCGGGTGAAGGCGGCCCGGGTCGCCGGATGCCGCTCGGAGATCTCGTGCACGTCCAGCGGTGTCAGGCCGCGCTCGCGCAACAGGCTGCGGATGTGGCGTGGCGTGTCACCTTCCAGCAAGCCTTTTTGCTGGCGCCCGTTGGCGTTCAGCGCAATGAATTCGTAAGCCGGCATGGGCCGAGGGCGCCGCTATTCTTCGGTCGTGACGCGCAGGACTTCGCGCAGCGTGGTGTTCCCGGCCAGCACCTTGGCGCGACCGGATTGAAGGATGCCCGGGCTGTTGGCGCGGGCCGCCGCTTCCAGGGTCTGTTCGGAGGCACCGTCGTGAATCATGGCTTCCAGCTTGCGGTCGACTTCGATGATTTCGTGGATGCCGCTGCGGCCCAGGAATCCGGTGTGTCGGCACTGTGGGCAGCCGACCGCCCGGTGCAGGGTGATCCCGCTGGTCTCGCGCAGGCCCAGGGCCTCGCACTCGGCACGGGTCGCCTCGTAGGGCTCCTTGCATTGTTTGCACAACTGCCGCACCAGCCGCTGCGCGGCCAGGCCAATCAGCGACGCCGAGATTTGGTAGGGCTCAACGCCCATGTCGCGCAGGCGGGTGATGGCGCCGACGGCGGTGTTGGTGTGAAGTGTCGACAGGACCATGTGACCGGTTTGCGAGGCCTGCACGGCAATCTGCGCGGTTTCAAGATCGCGGATTTCGCCGACCATCACCACGTCCGGATCCTGGCGCAGGATGGCGCGCAGGCCGCGCGCAAAGGTCATGTCGACCTTGGTGTTGACCTGAGTCTGGCCGATGCCATCGATGTAGTACTCGATCGGGTCCTCGACCGTCATGATGTTGCGGCTGCGGTCGTTGAGCACTGCCAGCGCCGAGTACAGCGAGGTGGTCTTGCCAGAGCCGGTGGGGCCGGTGACCAGCAACACGCCGTAGGGTTTGTTGATGATGCGGGTCAGCATCGTGACCTGCGCCGGGTCGAGCCCCAGGTGCTGGAGGTCCAGTCGCTCGGCCTGCTTGTCGAGGATGCGCATCACCACGCGCTCGTGGCTGGCGCCGGTGGGGATGGTGGAGACGCGAACGTCGACCTTGCGGCCGCCGAAGGCACGGCTGATGCGGCCATCCTGCGGCAGGCGTTTCTCGGCAATGTCGAGCTTGGCCATGATCTTGATGCGCGACACGATGCGCGGGGCCAGCATCCGTGGCGGCGACATCACTTCGCGCAGCACGCCATCGACCCTGAAGCGGACGGTGTGACGCTTCTCGAAAGTCTCGATGTGGATGTCCGAGGCGTTTTCGCGGATCGCCTCGATCAGCAGGCCGTTGATGAACTTGATGATGGGCGCGTCGTCGCTGGACTCCAGCAGGTCCTGCTTGTCGGCCAGGGCAGCGGCCAGGCTGTCGAGGTCGGCTTCCTCGTCCTCGAGGCCATCCATCAATCCGGCGGCGGTGCCGGTCTGGCCTTCGTAGGCGCGCTGGATCAGCGAATCAAATTCCTCGGTGGTGACATGGCGTGGCCGCACCGGACGCTGGATGAACCTCTGGGTTTCCTGCAGGGCATCCAGCGTGACGCCGGGGCGGCAGGCTACGGCCACGTGGTCGCCGAGGTCCTCAACCACCACCAGTCCGTGGCGCTTGGCAAACGCGAATGACGGTCGCTTCTGTCCAGCGTCCATGACGACGCTATTCCTTTGGGGCAGGCGTCTCGCCGGAGGGCGCGGCGGCCGGCGCCGCCGTGGGGACGGGGCTCCGCGGAGCGTCAGTGTCGACCGCGCGATACGCCGGCAGCACGGTGCCGTCACCGGTGGGCAGGACGGTGCTCTTTCGGTTGTCCTGGAGGTCTACCTGCGACTGCCGCATGGAGTTGTACTTCATCCGCGTGTAGTAATCGCCTTCCTCGCCGTTGCGCAGGATGGCCGGCCGGATAAACAC
>JANNAK010000133.1:0-16799 GCA_031384195.1 Gammaproteobacteria bacterium | reverse complement strand
CCAGCCTGTCGCCGCAGCAGTTGCGGGTGTTGTTGATGCTGGCCGACGGCCGGCTGAACAAGCAGATCGCGGGCGAACTGGCGATCACCGAGGCGACGGTGAAGGCGCACATGACGGCAATTCTGCGCAAGCTGGGCTTGGCGCGCCGCACGCAGGCTGCGGTGCTGGCCCAGCGGCTGATGCAGGACGAGGCCATCTCGCTCGACGTGGCGGATATCCCCGGCGGCATCGACGACGAGGACTGACGCTCCGCTTCGTCCCCGTGCCACCGGCGCCACGTTATTCCGGGGCTGGGAGCAGCGCCAGCAAGCGCTCGGAGACCGCGGCGCCGGCGTCAAAGCGCGGCGCAGTGCCGGATCGCAACACCCCCCAACAGGGCGCCGAAATCCGCGCCCGCAAGCTGGCGATGTTCTCCTCCAGCATGTCCATCTGCGGAGGCAGAACGTTCGCCACCCAGCCCGCCAGCGGCGCCCGGCGCGCGACCGATTCCGCCGTGAGCAATGCGTGATTGAGGCAACCCAGCCGCATCCCCACCACCAGCAACACCGGCCAGTCACGCTCCGCCACCCAGGCCCCGGAGGTCCACATTGAATCGAGTGGCGTCAGCCAGCCACCGGCACCCTCGGCGATGATCAGGCGGTAATCCCGGCACAACTCCGCGTGCACCCGGTCCAGCTCCGCCACCCGGATCGGGCGCGATTCGGCCGCTGCCGCCAGGTGCGGCGCAACGGCCGGAGCGAACGCATAGGGATTGAGCCGCGAATAGGGCTCGTCGGTCGCCGCCGCGGCCTGCAGCGCGAGCGCATCCGCACTGCGCAAGCCGCCCTCGCCGAGCTCGCATCCAGAGGCCACCGGTTTCCAGCCACAGACCTCAATATCCACACCACGCGCCAGCCGCAAAAGCTCACGGCTCACCGTGGTCTTGCCGATACCGGTGTCGGTGCCGGTCACAAACAGCGTCACCGTGGGTGGCGGCGGCGGCAATGACTTCAAGCGCGCGCCACCTTGATCACGCCCCAGCCGCTGACCGCGGCCCACGCCGTCTCCAGCACCAGAAATCCCCATTGCGACTCGATCCAGGCGACGACCGCCAGAATCGCCGAGCCAATGAAGTTCGCCCACAGGTAGCGCGACTCGGTGGACTTCCAGCGCCCCTGCACCTGCAGCGTGAAGGCCAACAGGATGGTGGCGGCACCGACCAGCGAAATCAGCTGGATCAGGTTCATGCCGCCACCGCCAGCGCTTGGCACCGCTGCCAGCCCACGGCCAGTGCGACCAGCAGGCCGTCGACCTGCGCCGGGGTATGCGCGGCACTGAAGGTAATCCGCAGTCGCGCCGTTCCGGTCGGAACCGTGGGTGGGCGAATCGCCGCCACCCAGTAACCGGCCTCGAACAGCGCCGCCGACAGGGCCAGCGTGCGCGGCTCATCGCCAATCACCAGTGGCTGAATCGCGGTACTGGAGCCTGACAACGGCAGGCCAAGCTGGGCCGCGCCGTGCCGGAACCGCTGAATCAACTCACGCAAGTGGGCGCGCCGCTGCGGTTCCGCCTGCAGGATACGCAACGATTCCGACGCCGCCGCCGCCATCGCCGGCGGCGGGGCGGTCGAGAACACCCAGCTGCGCGCGCGCTGGATCAGGAACTCGATCAGCGCTTCAGATCCCGCAACAAAAGCGCCCGCCACGCCCAAAGCCTTGCCAAGGGTCGCGACGTAAATCGGAACGTCGGTGGCGGACAGTCCGGCTTCCTCGACGCTGCCGCGGCCACCGTCTCCTAGCACGCCAAACCCGTGCGCATCGTCCACCATCAAGTCGGCACCCTGCTCCCGGCAGAGGGTGGACAGGGCCGCGAGCGGCGCACGGTCCCCGTCCATGCTGAACACGCCATCGGTGGCGACCAGCGCGTTGCCTTTTGCCTGCTCCAGCGCCGCGCGATAGGCCGCGAGGTCCGCGTGCGGCACGCGCCGATAGTCGGCACCGGACAGGCGGCCGCCATCAATCAGCGAGGCGTGATTGAGTTCGTCCGCGACCAGAGTGTCGTCCTTGCCCAGCAACGCCCGCAAGGTGCCGAGGTTGGCGGCCCAGCCGGTCGAGAACAATAACGCCCTCGGTCGGCCCAGAAATGCGGCGAGGAACTCCTCCAGCCGCCGATGCTCGATGTTGTAACCGCAGATCAGTGCGGCAGCACCGCTGCCGGTGCCCGAATCGCCCAGGGCCCGTTGCGCCGCCTGCGCGATGCGCGGGTCACCCGCCAGCCCCAAGTAGTCGTTGGAGCAAAAATTCAGGCAGCGACGCCCATCGACTTCGATCTCGACGCCGTGGGCGCCGCGCACCACCCGGCGCTGGCGGTACAGGTGCCGGCCGCGCAATTCGGTGAGGCGCGCCTCGAGCCGCTCCTCCAGCGTCGGCTTCACGCCGGTGTCAGGCCGCGGCCCGCGCCTGCGTGGCGGCGATGCCCTCCGCCTTCAGGCCGAGCCGCAGGAACAAGTCGCGATCCCTTTCGTTTTGCGGATTTTCCGTGGTCAACAGCTTCTCGCCGTAGAAAATCGAGTTTGCACCGGCCAGAAAACACAGCGCCTGCAGCTCATCGCTCATCTCGCTGCGCCCGGCCGACAGCCGCACCTGCGATTTCGGCATCAGGATGCGGGCCACGGCCAGAGTGCGAACGAAATCCAGCGGATCCAGCGCCGGGATTCCCTTCAGCGGCGTGCCCTCGACCTGCACCAGGTTGTTCACCGGCACTGAATCAGGGTGCTGCGGCAGGTTGGCCAGGGTGCGCAGCAACTCGGCGCGGTCGGTACGGGTTTCGCCCATGCCGACGATGCCGCCGCAGCACACCTTCATGCCCGCCTCGCGCACGCTGTGCAGCGTGTCGAGCCGGTCGCCGTAGGTGCGGGTACTGATGATTTCCTTGTAATAAGCCTCGGAGGTATCGAGATTGTGGTTGTAGTAGTCCAGCCCCGCCTCGGCCAGACGCTGGGCTTGCTGCGGCTTGAGCATGCCGGCCGTGACGCAGGTCTCCAGCCCGAGCTCACGCACAACCTTGACCATCTCGATCACGCCATCGAGGTCCTTGTCCTTGGGCGCGCGCCAGGCCGCACCCATGCAAAAACGGGTCGCACCATTGGCCTTGGCTTCGGCAGCCGCCGTCCGCACCTTTTCCAGGTCCATCAGCGGCTCGGGCTTGAGGCCCGTGTCGTAGCGGATGCTTTGGGGGCAATACGCGCAATCTTCCGGGCAGGCGCCGGTCTTGACCGACAGCAGCGTGGACAACTGGACGGTATTGGCCGGGTGGTGACGGCGATGTACCGACGCCGCCTTGTAAATAAGGTCATTGAAAGGCAGGTCGAACAGGGCCAAGACTTCCTCTGGCCCCCAGTCATGGCGCAGTTCGGGCTTCGACATTTGTCCTCTCACGGATGATTTCCAGTGATATTTCATTGATTTACAGATGATGTCAACTCATGCACGCGCAATTGGTTGACAACTATTTGTCGCCGGTCCTCGACCTGCTGGCACCGCGCCGCTGCCTGTGGTGCCGGTCCCGCATCGCCCGCGGTTACAGCTGTTATTCCTGCCGGGAACGGCTGCCCTGGAACCGCGTGGCGTGTCGCCTCTGCGCCCTGCCCCTGTCGGGTCCGCCGGAACCGGCGCGCCGCTGTCCGGCCTGCACGGCATCGCCGCCACCGCAGGATGCCGCCTGGGTTCCGTTCCTTTATGAACTGCCGGTGTCAACGCAGATCATTGCGTTGAAGTTCCACGCCAGTCTGCAATCAGCCGCGGTGCTCGCCGACCTCATGATTGAAGGCCTGGCCGCCCGATCCGACCGGCTGCCGGAGTTGCTGGTTCCGGTGCCGCTGCACTCCGGCCGGCTGGCCGGACGCGGCTACAACCAGGCACTGGAGCTTGGCCGTCACCTTCGCGACCGGCTGACGCTCGAATTGGTGCCGGACGCAGCGCGGCGACGAAACGTCACTCGCGAGCAGACCCGCCTGTCCGCCAGCGAGCGCCGACGCAATGTGCGAAATGTGTTCGCGGTGGGCGAGGCGGTGCGCGGCCGACACGTTGCGCTGCTGGACGATGTGATCACCACCGGCGCCACGGTGACCGAGCTGGCCCGGGCGGCGCGCGCGGCCGGCGCGCGGCGGATTGAAGTCTGGGCGGTGGCGCGCGCGACGCTCAGCGCATGAAGTCCAGCAGCAGCCCCAGGAATATCACCGCGCCAAAGGTGCTGTTGTTCGAAAACGCCCTGGAACAGGCCGCTGGCTCGCGGTCGCGAATCAGCCATTGCTGGTACCCCGCCAGCACCGCCGCCAGCGCCAGGCCGTATTTGAAGTACGGGCCGCGCTCCCAGCCGGCGGCGAGCAGCGCCAGCACGGTTCCGGCCTGCAGCAGGGCCGTGATCCAGCGGTCGTGCCGGCCAAACAGGATGGCACTGGATTTGACCCCAATCCGCAGATCTTCCTCGCGATCCGACATTGCATAAAACGTGTCGTAGGCGATGGCCCACAGCACCGTCGCCAGCATCAACAGAAGGCAGGTTTCCCAATCAACCGGTCGGCCGATCGCTGCATAGGCCATGGGAATGCCCCAGGAGAAGGCCAGTCCCAGGTGCGCCTGCGGCAGGGAATGGAACCGCTTGGCAAACGGGTAGCTGGCCGCCAGCAGAACCGCCGGTACCGACAGCAGCACGGTGGTGACGTTGAGCTGGCTCACGAATCCCAGCGCGATCAGACACAGCACCACAAACAACCGACGCGCCTCGTCCGGCGTCACCCGACCGGCGGCGATGGGGCGGCCGCGGGTCCGCTCCAGATGCGGATCGATGTTGCGATCGGCGAGGTCATTGATGACGCAGCCAGCCGAGCGCATCAACACCGTGCCGGCCACAAATACCACCAGAATCTTCAGGGGCGGCAGTCCACCGGCCGCGAACCACAGGCCCCATAGCGTCGGCCACAGCAGCAACCAGATGCCGATCGGCCGGTCCAGCCGCATCAGCAGCAGGTAGTCAAAGAACTTCTGGCTAAACATTCAATTCGCCAATGGAAAGTGCCACAAACCCATTGTGAACGAAGTCGGCTTTTTAGACGTCTGCATAGCGCTGCCAATCTCCCACCCAGCGCCCCAGCAGCCGCCGCACCGACGCCGGTTCCTGCTCCAGCCAGCGATCGGCAAGTTTCTGCAACGCCGGCACCCGTGGTGCGTCGCGAAGCGGGTTGGCGAGACGCAATCCGGCTTCGCCGGTCTGGCGCCGGCCCAGCAGTTCGCCGGGCCCGCGCAACTCGAGATCTTTCTGCGCAATCTTGAAGCCGTCGCTGGTGGTGCGCAGAACTTCCAGCCGCTGCTGGGCGTTTTCCGACAGCGGCGGCTGGTACAGCAACACGCATTGGCTTTCGCGCGCGCCGCGACCCACCCGGCCGCGCAACTGGTGCAACTGCGCAAGGCCCAGGCGCTCGGCGTTGTCGATCACCATGATGCTGGCGTTTGGCACATCAACACCGACCTCGATCACCGTGGTGGCCACCAGCAACTGCGTGCGCCCTTCCTTGAACGCGCGCATCTGCGACTCCTTCTCCGCCGACTTCAGCCGCCCGTGAACCAGTCCAACCTTGAGGTTCGGCAGTTCCGCATGCAGTTGCTTGGCGGTTTCCTCGGCCGCCTGCGCCTCCAGGGTGTCGGATTCCTCGATGACCGTGCACACCCAGTACACCTGCCGGCCGCCGGCGCAGGCGTCGCGGATCCGGCTGACGATTTCCGGACGTCGCGCCGATGAGATGGCGACCGTCGTCACCGGCTGCCGGCCCGGTGGCAACTCGTCAACCACCGACACGTCGAGGTCGGCATAGACCGTCTGCGCCAGCGTGCGCGGGATGGGCGTGGCGGTCATCACCAGTTGGTGCGGCGTCAGGCCGTCGGCCGACTTTTCGCGCAAGGCCAGGCGCTGCTGCACGCCAAAGCGGTGCTGTTCATCCACCACCACCAGCGCGAGATTCCGGAATTTCACGTCCTGCTGGAAAACCGCGTGCGTACCGATGGTGACCTGCGCATCGCCATTGGCGATGGCCTTGCGCGCCGCTTCACGCTGGGCTTTCTTCATCGAGCCCATCAACAGTCCCACGCCGATTCCCAGCGGCGAGAGCCATCGCTGCAGGTTGGTGGCGTGCTGCTCGGCCAGCAACTCGGTTGGCGCCATCAACACGCCCTGGCGTCCGGAGCGGGCGGCCGCCAGCAACGCGGCCGCCGCCAGCACCGTCTTGCCCGACCCGACGTCGCCCTGGACCAGCCGCATCATCGGTCGGGGCTGCGACAGGTCGGTGGCGATTTCCGACAGCACGCGGCGCTGCGCAGCGGTCAGCCGGAACGGCAACTGCCGCTCGAATTCGGTGGCCAACGCCGGCGACAGCGACAGACTCGAGGATCGTTGCTTGCGCACTCGCTGGCGCAGCAAGCGCATGCTCAGCTGGTGCGCGAGCAGTTCTTCGTCGATCAATCGCAGCTGAGCGGGATGATTGCCCGCCAGCAGCCGGTTGGCATCGTTGCCCGACGGCGGCCGGTGGATGATGCGCAGGGCGTCCAGGGTTTCTGGCGTCGCCAATCCCGGCAGCGGCTGGCGGAACTCGTCGGAGGTCTCGGCGATCAGCAGCGCCCGGTCAATGAGTTGCCGCAGGCGGAGCTGGGTGACGCCGGCCGTCAAGGGGTAGCAAGGCGTCAGCGTGTCCTCGGCACGCAGTTCCGCCGCGGTTTCGGCCAGCCGGTATTCGGGATGGATGATCTCCGGCCCCTGCTTGCCCAGGCGCACGGTGCCGTACGCCCGCACCCAGCGGCCGGGAACAAAGTTCCTGGACTGCGCGTCGTTGAAGTAAAAAAACCGCAGTCGCAGCAGCCCGTTGCCATCCGCCACCGAGACTTGCAGGCTGCGTCGGCCCGGATAGCGCACGTCGGCGCGCTCCACTCGCGCCAGCACCAGCGCCGGCTCGCCGTCCCGCAAGTCCGGGATGGCGGTGAAATGCCGGCGATCTTCGTAGCGCAGCGGCAGGTGAAACAGCAGGTTCTCGATGCGCTCGATACCCAGCGCCTTGAGCTTGGCGGCCAGCGCCGGCCCGGCCCCCTTCAGGTACTGGACGGACGTCGACAGCGCCAGGGGCGCTGGGGAAAGATAGGGACGCACCCTGCTTTTGCCGGGAGTTTTGTCGATCATTCGCGCCAACCGGGTCGGAACCGCAGGGTGCGTCCCTACTTTTCCAGCGACAGGATGGCGTCGGCCTCGACCGCCGAACCCTTGGGCAGTGCGGCGACGCCGACCGTGGCGCGCGCCGGATACGGCGACTTGAAGTACTGCGCCATGATTTCGTTGACCTTGGGAAACTGCGTCAGGTCGGTCATGTAGATATTGAGTTTCACTGCCTGGTCCAGCGAACCCCCGGCCGCCCTGGCCAACGCCGCCAGATTGCGGAATACCTGGTGGATCTCGGCCTCGATGCCACCGGTGACCAGGACCATGGTCTTCGGATCCAGGGGAATCTGCCCGGACAGGTACACGGTATTTCCGATTTTCACGGCTTGCGAGTACGTGCCAATGGCCCCCGGTGCTTCGCCGGTTGCGATGATTTCACGTGACATCAGGAACTCCCATGTTGGTTGATCAGGTACGCAAGACTTTGGCCACCACCGCCAGCCCGCGAATGCGGCGCATCACCCGCGCCAGGTGCACGCGGCTGCGCACCGTGACCAGGAAGCGCATGTCGGAGACCTGCGCATCGATCCGGTCAGCCATCTGGACATTTTCGATGCTGGACTCGGCCGCCGAGATTTCGGCGGCGATGCCGGCCAGCACGCCGCGCTTGTTCTCGCCCTTGACCCGCAGCTCCGCCAGGAAGTCGCCCTGGACAACGTCGGCCCAGATCAGCGGAATCCAGTCCTGTGGCGAGCCCTTGCGCGACATCGCCAGCTTGCACTCGGCGCGGTGGATCACCAGCCCGCGACCGGCGCTGACGTGCCCCCGGATGTCATCGCCCGGAATCGGCCGGCAGCACTTGCCGTAATCCACCACCATGCCCTCGGTGCCCTCCACCGCCAGCGGCGCCGCCTCGCCACCGGCGATCACCGGTTGGGCGCCACCCTCGCCGGCCCCGGCGAAATGCCGGGCGACCAACGGCGCCAGCCGCTGCCCCAGCCCGATCGACAGATGCAGTTCCTCCAGATCCTTCAACTGGTAGATGCCCAAGACCGTGCCGAGGGTCTCGTCCTTGAGCACCGACTGCGGCAGCTTTAGTTCGCGCAGCGAGCGCTCCAGCAGGCGCTTGCCAAGCCGTACAGCCTCGTCTTCGCGCTGGTTCTTGAGGTAGCCGCGAATGCGGTGACGCGCCTTGGCGGTCTTGACGAAATTCAGCCAGGCCGCGTTTGGACGGGCATGGTTGGCGGTGATGATCTCGACCGTCTGCCCGTTGCGCAGCGTGGTGTGCAGGGGCTCCAGCGCCTGGTCGACCCGCGCCGCCACGCAGCGATCGCCCAATTCCGAGTGCACGGCGTAGGCAAAGTCCACTGGCGTGGCGCCGCGCGGCAGTCGGCGGATCTCGCCCTTCGGCGTGAACACGTACACCTCGTCGGGGAACAGGTCGACCTTGACGTTCTCGATGAAGTCCAGCGCCCCGGCGCCACCCTGCATCTCGAACAACTGATTCAGCCACTCGCGGGCGCGCTGCTGCGGCGCGGCGTGCTCGGCGTTCTTGTTGGCCAGCTTGTACTGCCAGTGCGCGGCGATTCCAGATTCGCAGACGTGGTGCATGTCGCGGGTGCGTATCTGCACTTCGATCTTGCGGCCCTTCGGCCCAACGCAAGTGGTGTGCAGCGACTGGTAGCCGTTGACCTTGGAGTTGGCGATGTAGTCGTTGAACATCTCCGAGATCGGCTTGAAGATGTGGTGGATGATGCCCAGCGCGCGATAGCAGTCGTCGAGCTTGTTCACGATCACGCGGAATCCCAGCAGGTCCATGACGTCGGGAAACTTCAGCCGGCGCCGGCGCATCTTCTGGTAAATGCTGTAGAGGTTCTTCTGCCGACCGACCACGCTGGCACCGATGCCCTCGTCGCGCAGCGCGCGAGAGAGCTTGTCTTCGATCTCCTTGATCACGCCACGCGTGTCGCCCAACTGTCGCTTGACCGCGTTGGCGAACACCTCGTACCGGTGCGGGTGCTGGTGCAGGAACGCCAGGTCCTCCAGTTCGGTGCGGATGAAGTGGATACCCAGGCGCTGGGCAATCGGCGCGTAGATTTCCAGCGTCTCCCGGGCAATGCGATGGCGTCTGGCCGATTCCATGTGCGCCAGCGTTCGCATGTTGTGCAACCGGTCGGCCAGCTTGATCAGGATCACGCGCAGGTCCTGGGTCATGGCCAGCAGCAACTTGCGCACGTTTTCGGCCTGCGCTTCCGCCCGACTCTGGCCCTCGACCTTCTGGAACTTGCTGACACCGTCAACCAATTCGGCGACATCGTTGCCAAAGCGGCTGGCGATCTCGCCCTTGGACACCTCGGTATCCTCGATGACGTCGTGGAGGATCGCGGCGGCCAGGGTCTGATGATCCAGCCGCATTTCGGCCAGGATGCGCGCCACCGCAAGCGGGTGGTAGATGTACGGCTCACCGGAAGTCCGCGCCTGGCCCTCGTGCAACTGCGCGCCGAATTCGTAGGCGCGGCGCACGGTGGCGATCTGCTCGGCTGGCAGGTATTCCTCCAGCAGGCTTTCGAGTGCGCCAATGCCGAACTCGCGCGCGACCCGCTGCGTGCGGATGGCCTGCCCCAGGCGTTGGATACTGACCGGCAATTCCATGGTCGTTCCAGTATAGGCCCGCCGCGCGCGGCCCAAAAAAAAGCCCGGCGGAGCCGGGCTTCGGTGCTGCGGGAGATTCTTTGCGGTCAGAGGTCGAACGAGGGGTCCAGTGCCTCAAGCTCCATCTTCGGAGCCTGGATTGCCGGCAGGTCGGCCTCTTCCAGTACTTTCTTGTCGACCAGATTGTCGGCGATTTCGCGCAGCGACAGCACGGTCGACTTGTGGTCGCCCCACGGCAACTTGGCTTCCGCACCGCGGGCCAGCTGGCGCGCGCGCTTGGCGGCGACCAAAGTCAGCTCAAACTGGTTGGGGATGCGTTCCAGGCAATCTTCGACGGTAACTCGGGCCATGGCTTTGAAAAACCGGGGGTCTTGTACGGGGCCGCATTGTACTGGACGCCCCCCGGCCTAGGCCAGAAGTTTTTCAATCAGGCCAGCCTCGACCGGCCGCACCGGGGCACCGCCACGGCTGCGGATCAGGGCCATCAACTCCGACAGCGCCTCCTCGAAGTTCCTGTTTATTATCAGGTACTTGTACTCATGTAGATGGGACATTTCGTCCCGCGCCCGCTGCATCCGGACGGCAATGACGGCGTCAGTATCCTGAGCCCTGGCCCGCAAGCGACGCTCCAGTTCTTCGCGCGACGGAGGCACTATATAGATGCCTACCGCCGCCGGTTCCCGGGATCGGACCTGCCGTCCACCCTGCCAGTCAATATCCAGGATCAGGTGCCGACCGGCGGCCCGCTGCGCCTCGCTGGCCTCCCGGCCGGTGCCGTAGCGACGACCGAACACCTCGGCGTGCTCAAGGAATTCGCCGCGCGCCGCCATTCCGGCGAAGGCCTCCGGCGAGACGAAGTGATAGTGGACCCCGTCCTGCTCGCCGGACCGGGGGGCGCGGGTGGTGTAGGACACCGATATCGCGCTCGGCACGCCGTCGGCATTCAGTTGCTCCACCGCGGCGCGGGTCAGGCTGGTCTTGCCCGCGCCGGACGGCGCCGAGACGATGAACAGGTCGCCGCTCGCCTTACTCAATGTTCTGCACCTGCTCGCGCATCTGTTCGATCGAGACCTTGATCTCGACCGCCAGCCGGGTGGTCTCCGCATCCTGGGACTTGGACGACAGGGTGTTGGCCTCGCGGTTGAGCTCCTGCATCAGAAAGTCCAGGCGACGTCCGACCGCCTCGCCACGAATCAGCGCCTGCCGGACTTCGGACAAGTGCGCACAGAGCCGGGACAACTCCTCGTCCACGTCGAGGCGCTGCGCCATCAGCACGACTTCCTGTTCCAGCCGGCCCGGTTCCACCGCCACGCCAAGGTCAAGGCAGCGTGCCCTCAGCCGTTCCAGCCACTGCCCCTGAACTTGCGGCATGCGTTCGCCCACTGCCCGGGCATGGGACTCGATGGCATCGCAGCGCTGCGCAAGGTGGCTGGCGATTCCCTTCCCCTCGCGTTCGCGGGTTTCGCTGAACTCCCGCAAGGCCTGGTCGAACAGCTTGAGTGCGGCAGCCTGGATCGGCGCGGAGTCCGCGGCGTCGGACTGCACCACGCCCGGCCAGCCCAAAACGCGAACCGGATCCGGCGCCGCAGCCGCTGGCAGTGCCCGCGCAACGGCGTCCAGCGCCTGTTGCAGTTGAGCCAGTCGAGCGGGGTCGAGCCGCAGCGGCGGCGCCTCGGCCGCGTCACGCGACAGTCGCAGCGCCGCCTCGACCTTGCCGCGCAGCACGTGCGCACCGGCGCGCTGACGGATTTCGTTCTCGATTGCCCGCAACTCCTCCGGCATCTTCAGGGTGATGTCGACGTAGCGGTGGTTGACCGCGCGCATTTCCCAGGTCAGCCGACCCCAGGGATACTGGCCTTCGACACGGGCAAAACCCGTCATGCTGCGGATCATGGGAGTCGGACAATTCCGGAAGAGCGGCGAATTGTAGACTAGCTGCACGCCCGCAGAGCCGGAAGGCCGCCATGACGACGTCGACCGTTTTGTACGAAACCCGCGACCGGATCGCCACGCTGACCCTCAACCGGCCCGAGCGGCTGAACGCGATTGGCGAAACCACCGGCCGTGACCTGCGCGAGGCCGTGCAGCGAGCCAACGACGACGACCAGATTCACGTGATCGTGCTGCGCGGTGCCGGTCGTGCGTTCTGCGCCGGCTACGACCTGAAGGAGTTTGCCGAAGGATCCTCACCGTGGAACCAGGAGATGCCCTGGGATCCGATGATCGATTTCCGGATGATGAAGCAGAACACGGACGACTTCATGAGCCTGTGGCGCTCCTACAAGCCTACGATTGCGCAAGTGCATGGCTACGCGGTGGCGGGCGGCAGCGACATCGCGCTCTGCTGTGACCTCGTCGTGATGGCCGAAGACGCGAAGATCGGCTATCCGCCGGCACGGGTCTGGGGTTGCCCGACGACGGCGATGTGGGTCTACCGGCTCGGCGCCGAGAAAGCCAAGCGCATGTTGCTGACCGGCGACCTCATCGATGGAGTGGAGGCGAAGACGATGGGCCTGGTCCTGGACGCCGTGCCGGCCGGGAAACTGGCGTCGCGGGTTTTGGAATTGGCGCAGCGAATGGCGGGCGTGCCCCGCAACCAGTTGATGATGCAGAAGCTGGTGATCAACCAGGCCTACGAAAACATGGGCCTGGCCACCACCCAGATGTTTTCAACCCTGTTTGACGGAATCACCCGACATTCACCGGAGGGTGTGGCGTTTCGAGAAACCGCCGTGAGCTCGGGATTCCAGGAGGCGGTCCGCCAGCGCGACAGCGGTGAGCCCATCCCGGGAAGCAAGCCAACACCGCGGGGAAACTCACGCAAATGACAGCACCAAAGAAAAAGGGCGGCCGAGGCCGCCCTTCTCCAAATCCAGCTACAACTACTTCTTCTTCTTCTTCGCTACCTTCTTTGCCGCTTTCTTGGCTTTCTTGGCCATTTGCAATCTCCCGTCAGTGAATGAAAGAACTTTCCCGCACACCAGCGAACTAAAAATAATCCGCCGTACCGGTAATGTGACGCAATCATGAACAAACTTCAACTGATTTTTTCACGCGCGCGCTCCGCCAAACCCGCGCGGATCGTCGCGGGTTTTTTGTTGTTCGCGTTTTTTTCGCCGACGACGCTCGCCGCACCGCTGCTTGCATACGAAGTTCTCGCGACACTTCCGCACGACGTGCGCGACTTTACGCAGGGCCTTGCGATTCACGAAGGTGAACTATTCGAGAGCACCGGACACTTTGGAAACTCTGCGTTGCTGCGAAAGAAACTGGATGACGGCACGCGACGCCAGCGCCGCTCGCTGCCAGACAATCAGTTTGGCGAGGGAGTCGCGCTGGCGGGAGCGCGCTGGATCCAGCTCACCTGGAGTTCCGGCGTCGCCTGGATCTACGACCTTTCACTCCGGCGAACCGGGACGTTTCGCTATAACGGCGAGGGCTGGGGCCTCACGTTCGACGGCACGCACTTGCTGATGAGCGACGGCTCTTCGCGCATCACGCGCCGACGCGCCGACACCTTCGAGCGGATCAGCGTCCTGGACGTTCGTGACGACAATGCACCGGTGATGCGACTGAACGAACTTGAGTTTGCCAACGGCTGGCTCTACGCCAATGTCTGGCAAACCGACCGGGTCGCCGTCATTGACCCACGTAACGGCGTGGTGCGCGGCTGGCATGACCTGTCAGCGCTGCGGCAGGGCTTTGTAAAGCCGGCGGGATGGAATCCCCAGGACCATGTCCTCAATGGCATCGCCTGGAACCCGGACAACAAGCACTTCTACCTGACTGGAAAATGCTGGCCGGTGATGTTTGAGATCAAGTTCGACGAACCGCCAACTCCGACGCCCCGGAAATGATTCCGCTAAAGGACGACATTCACTCCCACCGCACGCCCCTGGTCAGCTACGCGTTGATCGCGAGCTGCGTGCTGGTCTTCTTCTGGCAGGCCTCGCTGGGCGGCAACGCACAAGCGGCAATTTATGCCTACGGCCTGATCCCGGACGTGTTGCTAGGCGATGCGCGCCTGCCGCCGGAACTGGCGCGGGTGCCGGCGTGGATGACGGTCTTCACCTCGATGTTCCTGCACGGCGGATGGATGCACCTTCTCGGCAACATGTTGTACATCTGGATCTTTGCCGACAACGTCGAGGCCAAGTTCGGCCACGGCCGCTTCCTCGCCTTCTACGCCCTGTGCGGCGTCGGCGCGGCGCTCGCCCAGGCCATTCCGGATCCGCAATCGCAAATTCCGATGATCGGGGCCAGCGGCGCGATTTCGGGTGTGCTGGGCGCCTACCTGCTCCTGTTCCCCGGAGCCCGGGTGCTGGTGCTGATTCCGCTCGGACCGTTCATGCAGATGACGCGACTGCCGGCGCTGGTGGTGCTCGGACTTTGGTTCGCGCTGCAATTGTTCTCGGAAATCTTCAGCGGCGCCGGCGCGGGGGTCGCCTTCCGTGCGCACATTGGTGGCTTCATTACCGGGCTGCTGCTGATGCCGGTGTTCCGCCGGCCGCAGTAATCCCGCTTTCCATCGCGCCGTGGCGGGGCGCCGGGGCCGCGTGTACAGTCTCCCTGCCCTTCAACGCGCGCACCGGAATCGACTGAAATGATCATTACCCACGAGCACAAGGAGCTGTACCGCACGGTCAAGAAGTTTGTCGAGGACGAACTCAACCCGCACGTGGCCGAATGGGAAGCGGCCGGCATCTGGCCGGCGCGCGAAGTGCTGAAGAAGATGGGCGACCTGGGCTTTCTCGGCATCTCGCGCCCGACCGAGCATGGCGGCCTGGGTCTGGACTACTCCTACTCGCTGATGTTCGCGCAGGCGCTGGGAAATTGTCATTGTGGCTCGGTGCCGATGGGCATTGGCGTGGTGACCGACATGGCGACGCCGGCGCTGGCGCGCTTCGGCTCCGCTGAGCTCAAGAAGGAATACCTGGAACCGGTCATCCGCGGCGACCAGATTTGCTCGGTGGCGGTGTCCGAAGCCGGCGCCGGATCGGACGTGGCGAGCATCAAGACCACCGCAGTCAAGGACGGCGGCGACTACGTCATCAACGGTTCCAAGATGTGGATCACCAATGGCACGCAGGCCGACTGGGCCTGCATGCTGGTCAATACGGGCGAAGGCAAGGTGCACCAGAACAAGTCATTGCTCATCGTGCCGCTCGACGCCAAGGGCGTTGACCGCCAAACCAAGCTCGACAAGCTGGGCATGCGCGCCTCGGACACGGCGATGATCTTCCTCGACAACGTGCGGGTGCCGCGTCGCAACCTGATTGGCAGCGAAGGTCTGGGTTTCATGTACCAGATGCTGCAATTCCAGGAAGAACGCCTGTTTGGCGCCGCGAGCTGCCTGGATGGCATGGCCAACTGCATCGATGAAACGGTTGATTACACGCGCCAACGGCAGGCCTTTGGTCAGTCCATTCTCGACAACCAATACGTGCATTTTCGCCTGGCCGAACTTAAAACCGAAGTCGAGGCTTTGAAGGCGCTGGTCTACTACGCTTGCGAGGAATACGTCGCCGGTCGCGACGCGACGATGCTGGCCTCAATGGCCAAGCTCAAAGCCGGCCGGGTCACACGCGAGGTCACCGACAGCTGCCTGCAATTCTGGGGCGGCCAGGGCTATATGTGGGAGACCCACGTCGCCCGCGCCTACCGCGATACCCGCCTGATGTCGATTGGCGGTGGCGCTGACGAAATCATGCTGGGCATCATCTGCAAGCTGATGGGCACCCTGCCCAGCCGCAGGAAAAAGGCCGAGGCCTCGGACCCGCCGGCGCGCAAGTCCGCCTAGGGCCTAAGCGGCGCTTCGGGATAGATGTCGCGATAACTGGTGTAGACCGACGCTGCCAGCACCGGGATCGCAACCAAAAGTCCCAGAAGCAGTGGCAAGGCCGCCACCAGAAGCAGTGCGATCCCGACCAGTCCATACAAGGAGAATGGCCGCCAGTTCTGCAGGCAGCCCTGCAGACTGAGTTTCATCGCCTCCCAGGCCGGCACGCCACGAAGGATGATCAGCGCCGGTGCGAACCAGGCCAGCATCATCAACGGCAGGCCCAGGATCAGCACCAGCAGGACTCCGAGCAGAATCGGCACCACTTCAACGACCCCGGAATCCAGTCGGCTTAATCGTTCCAGGGTCGACAGGTCGAAAGGCCCGTGCATGGTTACGATCACCGCCACCAACGCAATGGCGCCGATCAGCAGCGCCAGGCCCAACTTGATCAGCACGACCATCAGCAGGCTGCCGACCCGGTCGCCCCGGAATGCCTCGAACAAGTGACCCACGCGCAGAGGCCCGCCACTTGCGAGGTCGCGGCTACCCAAGATGATCCCGGCGGTAAAAATCGGGTCGAGGAAGCTCATCAGCAATTGCACTTTGAGGGCTGCCAGCACCAGGGACAAGACGACCCAGGTGACAAGGATGCCGATCCAGGTCCCCGGCGCACGGCGAAACAGCTCGTATCCCTCGGTAATCCAGTCCACCCCCCGTCCCGCCTGGGCGGCGTGGATGGGGATCGCGGCGGCAGTCGCTTCGGTCATGGGCGGATGCGGGGGAATGACATTCCGCATTATGCCGCACGCTCCGCCCGTGCTCCTGACCGACGGTTTGCGTGGTCACGGCCCTACCCCGATAATGCGCCGCCGCAGCGAATCCGCGCGGATTCAACCATTTCCAACGGAGAGATCCATGACGCTGTCCCTCAAGAACACCTTCGCGGTTGCCGTCCTCAGCCTTGCGGCCGTTGGCTGCGCCAGCACGGGCGCCACACAGGCCCAAGTCGACCAGGCCCTCCGCGCTGCGCAGGAAGCGCGCGCCGCTGCCGACCGCGCCCAGGTCACCGCCGACCAGGCCAAGGCCCTCGCCGAGCAGGCGAATGCCGCTGCCGCAGCCAACAGCATGAAAGTGGACCGCGCTTTCGTCCGCTCGCAGCAGAAGTAAATCGAGCCGGACACCGGCGGCC
>JANNAK010000034.1:0-2868 GCA_031384195.1 Gammaproteobacteria bacterium | reverse complement strand
GGCGAGCGCGTGGAGACCGGCGAGCCCCTGTGCCACCTCGGCGCAGCCCCGGACCTGCCGCCGCCCCAGGAAGTGGGCGATTCCTGCTCGAAGGACTGTGGCAACGGCGTCAAGGCGGAGATCCAGTGCGCCGCCGGCGAGACACCTGTCTGCGATTGTGCAGCAACGCCCAACGCCAGCTGCCAGCTAGCAAAGGCGCCTGACGGTGCCTGAAGCGGGGCTCAGGGCTGGCGGGCGTGGATGTGCAGTTCCACCCGCCGGTTCCTGGTGCGGCCCTCGGCGGTGTCATTGGGGGCAATCGGTTGCGATTCTCCGCGCCCTGCGGAGTTGAGGCGGTTGGCGTCTATGCCCAGCGACACCAGGTATTCGCGCACCCTGCTGGCTCGGCCTTCGGATAGCTTGAGGTTGTAGGCGGCGTCGCCCTGTGCGTCGGTGTGCCCATAGATGTCAACCTGCACGTCGCCCTGGTTGAGGAAGAATTGCCCAACGTCCCGCAGCAGTTCGCGACTGGCCGGCGACAGCGTCGAGGATCCAGGGCCAAAGCGGAAGTTGGACAGGGTGATGACCTGCTCCTCCCAGACGCAACCGTCGCTTTCAATGCGCGCGCCGGCGAGGGTATCCGGGCAGCGGTCGTCTTCGTCGGTGACACCGTCGCCATCGCTGTCGGCCGCTCCGGAACTTCCGGAAGGCACGGCGATTACCACCGGCTTGGGCCGTTCAATACGCACCAGCACCGGTTCCGCCCTTGATGGCTCGGATTGGGCAATCGCCCGGGGCGAGAATTCAATGACGAGGTTTGCCAGCAGGTCCGACTGGCCGCCGTTAAAGGCATCCGAGGTCGCGCGCAGTTCCAGCCGAAGCCGCTGGGGGCTTCCGGGCCCGGTGGCGGGTCGCCATCCAATGCCGCCGTCGAAATACCAGCCGCCGCCGTCCAGCGCATCGGGACTTGCATTGTTGTAGACCGCGCCAGCGCTAGCCAGCAGCATGAAATGACTCCGGGAATCGTCGCCCAGCGGAATCAGGAATTCGAGGGCGCCGCCGGCCTGGCTGAAACTTGCCTGCCCGGAACGCTCCGGTGTGAGGACAGTGCCGAACAGCCGGGGTCCGGCCCAGGCCCACGACGCCAGTTGCCAGGCGTAGCCGGCGCTGCCTCCCAGGCCATGAGCGGCACCGCGATTCCTGTCCGGCGCGACATAGCCGACGCCGAAGGAAAGGATTGCGCTATTGCTGACCGACTCGGCGGACGCCACTCTGGCGATGCCGAGAGTCAGCGCAAGGCCAAGGGTCGCGAGGCCACGAAATGTGCAGGCTATCGTCACTGTTGCTCCACCCGTTTCTTATGGTCACCCGCACGGCGGGTGTGGTCGGCATTCTAGCCGCCGCCTGATCTCCTTCGGGGGATAAGCCGTTTCTACCCTTGCGGCCTGACCGTCTCCGCCGATCGCAGCCACCTCGGCCAAAACGCCGGGCGGGTTGACGTGGCGGGGTCACGCCACTAGCTTGATACCCATGGCGCAAACCCCGAAAACACCACCGGCGCTCGACGCCCGCACCGGCGAGCTGCTCAAGCTGCTGGTCGAGCGTTACATCCTTGACGGCGAACCGGTTGGTTCGCGCACGCTGTCGCGGATGGCGGGCTTGTCGCTGTCGTCGGCAACCATCCGCAACATCATGTCCGACCTCGATGACCTTGGTCTGGTGTCCTCGCCGCACACCTCGGCGGGGCGGGTTCCCACCGTGCGCGGTTACCGCTACTTCATAGACAGCCTGCTGGCCCCCGAGCCGTTGTCGGATCGGGATCGCCAGGAAATTACGCGGGAGTTGATGCCGCGCAGCCAGGGCAACGACTTGCTGCAGGCGGCCTCCGGGATGCTGTCGACCTTGTCGCGGCTGGCCGCCGTGGTGACGGTCCCGCGGCGAAACCTCGCGGTTTTGCGACGGATTGAGTTCCTTCCGCTATCCGACCGTCGGGTGCTGGCGATCTTGGTGGTGAACCAGAGCGAGGTGCAGAACCGGGTGCTGCACACCGACCGCGACTACGGCGCTGACGAGCTCGAGCGCTACGCTACTTTGATCAACCAGCATTTCACTGGCCAGGACCTGAATCAGCTGCGCCAGACACTGCATGACGACGTGGTCACCACCAAGGGCCGCGTGGACCAGACGCTGAAGGGCGCGGTGGCCATGGCCGAGCAGGCACTCGCATCGGGAGAGGTTCGCCAGGACTACGTGCTGGCCGGCGGTGCCAACCTGATGGCGTTCCAGGAGCTTGGAGACGTCCAGCGTCTGCGGGGACTTTTCGATGCGCTGGACCGCAAGCGGGACCTGCTGACCCTGTTCGACCAATGCCTGGGCGCGGACGGCTTGCAGATATACATTGGTAGCGAGTCCGGCTACCGGGTGTTGGACGAGTGCAGCGTGGTGACCGCACCGTATGTGGTCAACGGCGAGGTCGCGGGGGTGCTGGGGGTAATTGGACCGACCCGGATGGCGTACTCCAAGATCATCCCTCTGGTTAGCGAAACCGCTCGCCGTCTGGGAGAATCCCTGACCGGACCGAAGTAGCAAGCGCTTGAATTTGCGGGCTTAATCCCCAGATAGATCGGGAAGCATTTGTCCGGCGTGGCGGTCGGCGTCAGCGACGATTCCAGATAAACCTTACAACTCACTGTTTATAAATGACTAAATCAAAACAGTCTGCCGCTGGTTCGGCACCTGGAACTGCTCCTGCCACTGGCGCGGAGTCCGAACTGGAAACGCTGCGGGCGCAGCTTGCCGAGGCCCAGCAACAGGCGACGGAGAATTGGGACCGCGCACTGCGGGCCACCGCCGAACTGGAAAATGTCCGGCGCCGGGTGGAGCGCGAGG
>JANNAK010000126.1:0-18712 GCA_031384195.1 Gammaproteobacteria bacterium | reverse complement strand
TGACCATCGGCGCGGTGTTCACCGTCGGCCTGGGCATCCTGCTGTGGACGCGGTACTGGGGCGTTCCCGGCCCCCGCTGGCTGCACCTGAAGGCCGCGCTGACGTTGGCGCTGCTGGTGTACCACGGCTGGCTGTATGTGCTGCACAAGGATTTTCGCAATTACCGCAATACCCACAGCGGGCGCTTTTACCGCCTGATCAATGAAATTCCGGCCGTCTTTCTGGTGGCCATCGTGGTGCTGGTCGAGGTCAAGCCGTTCTAGGCGGAATCCGGCGCCTTCAACAACGGCTCCAGTTCGTGCAGCGCGGCCCGATAAACGTCCCGCTTGAAGGCCACGACTTCCTTCACCGGGTACCAGTAGTCAACCCAGCGCCAGCGCTCGAACTCCGGCGGGTCGCCAAGGTCGAAACGCACGGCGGATTCCGGCCCCTTCAGGCGCAAGGCGAACCACCTTTGTTTCTGGCCGATGCACTGGGGAACATTTCCGCGACGGCGGTAGCGCGGTGGCAGGGTGTAACGCAGCCAGTCGCGCGTCGTGCCCAGCACCTCAACGTGCCCTGGATCCAGCCCCAACTCTTCGCGCAATTCGCGTTGCATCGCTTGCTCCGGGTCTTCTCCCGGGTTGATGCCGCCCTGCGGAAATTGCCAGGCCGGCATGCCGATGCGCTTGGCCCACAACAACTGGCCGTGGTCATTTCCCAGCACGATGCCGACATTGGGCCGGTAACCGTCAGCGTCAATCACCTAAAGGTCCCTGATTTTTTCACCCGCATTGTATAGTCAGGACCGCATGCGGCTCGCCCTGTTTGACCTCGACAACACCTTGCTGACAGGCGACAGCGATCATTTGTGGGGCGAATTCCTGGTCGCCCGCGGCCGCGTGGACCCGACGGCTTACAAGCAGGCCAACGACCGCTTTTACGCCCAGTACCGCGCCGGCACCCTGGACATCGCCGACTACACCCGCTTCGCGGTGGGCCCGCTGGTGCGCATCGGCGCTGCAGAACTGGAGACCTTGCGCGAGGAATTCGTGTTGACCTGTATCGAGCCGATCATTGCCCCGGCGGCGCCGGCGCTGCTGGAACGGCACCGCATCCAGGGCGACACCCTGCTGATCATCACTGCCACCAACTCCTTCGTCACCGCACCGATCGCACGGCTGCTGGACGTTGACGACTTGCTGGCCACCGAGTTGGAGCAGGTCGATGGGCGCTATACCGGCCGCATTGCCGGCACGCCGTGTTATCAAGCCGGCAAGTGCCGGCGGCTGGAGGAATGGCGGGCGCAGCAATCCGATCGCTACACCCACCTGACGTTTTACAGCGACTCCCACAACGACATTCCGCTGCTGTCGGTGGTCGATCGGCCGATCGTCGTGGATCCGGACCCGGAACTGCGCCTGGAAGCCGGGAAGCGTGGCTGGCCGGTCATCAGCCTGCGCCAAGCTCCGCCGTCTTTCGACTAGTAGCGCAGCGCCGCCAGAAGTTTCCGGTGCAAGGCCGGGGTGGCCGCCAGCACGCTGCGGGTCTCAAGACCCACCGGCTGGCCGCGCAAATCCGTGAACCGGCCTCCGGCTTCCCGAATGATTACGGTCAAGGCAGCGATGTCGAGAATGTTGACGTTGGTCTCGACAACGGCGTCAATCCGGCCGTCCGCCAGGTAGTGGTAATGCAGGAAATCGCCGTAACCGCGAATCCGATGTAGCTGCGGCACCACCTTGCCGAGGCGCGACCAGGCCGGCGAGCGGGCGAGGTCGGCGAGGTTCCCGGTCGACAGCGTTGCCTTTGACAATAGGGTCACCGGCGATACTCGCAGGCGCGTTGATTTCAGCCACGCGCCCCGCCCTTTTTCGGCGTACACGCGCTCACCGCGGCCGCCATTCCAGCACGGGGCGCTGGAAACGCCCAGCACCAACTGCCCGCGGTGCATCAGCGCAATTTGCACCGAGAAAATCGGGTAGCCGCGCACGAAGGCCTTGGTGCCATCAATCGGATCCACCAGCCACAGGAACTCCGGAGCCTTGCGGCGCCGGCTCGCCGTGCCGCGGTCAATCCCGGATTCCTCGCCGAAAAACCCGTGGTCCGGAAAATGCCGGCGCAGCACGCGCTTGATTGCGGCCTCGGCGGCGATGTCGATTTCCGTTACGGGGCTGGCGTCCGCCTTGTAACGGACCTTGAACGACCCACGGTAGGCGCGACGAATGATGCGGTCAGCCGCGTCCGCCGCCGCCAGGGCGGCGCGCAGGAATTCACTTGGCGCCGAAGGTTTCATGCGCGCGCATGATAGCGACCGATTGCCTACAATGCGCGCGTTCCAAGGTGCCCGGCGCCGAAAGGTAGCCGGGTGAAACAGGGAAGCCGGTGACCGCCGCAGGCGGGAATCCGGCACTGCCCCCGCAACGGTAAACAGGAAGAACCGGTCACAACCACTGGCGCAAGCCGGGAAGGGACCGGCGAATAGCCTGTAAGTCCGGAGACCGGCCAGGGAACAGGACCGCGCATCGCGCGGAAAGCTGTTCAATGGCCCGCGGGGATGCGGGCAGGAGCCAAGATGAAATTGCCACTGTTTTTTCTGGCGGCGGTCGCCGCCGTCCCCGTTTCCGCGCAGGATTTCGAGGAAGCGCCCACGCCGCTGGACCCATTGGTGGTGACGGCCACCCGCTCGGAACAATGGCAGTCGGACATCGTCGCCTCCGTGGACGTCATCTCACGCGCCGACATTGAGCGCGCACAAGCCAACGACCTGGCCGACCTATTGCGAAGCGTGGCCGGCGTCGACGTCGCCCGCAACGGTGGCCCGGGAAGCTCTGCCTCGGTATTCATTCGCGGACTGGAGAGCAATCACACACTGTTCCTGGTCGATGGAGTGCGCTACACCACCGAGACTTTCCTCAACGCCCAGATCCAGAACCTTGCGCCGGAGATGATCGAGCGCATCGAGGTGGTGAAAGGGCCACGCTCCGGCTTGTGGGGATCCGACGCCATGGGCGGCGTGGTGCAAATCATCACCCGCCGCGCCGCGACCGGATTGGGCGGCAACCTAAGCCTGCGCGGCGGAAGTTTTGGCACCCGCGACGCGGCGGGCTTCATCGGCTACCGCGACGAACGCTCCGAAGTCGCGTTCAGCTTGCAGGGACAGTCGTTCAACGGCTTTCCGCCACTACGCTCCGGCACGGTGGATCGCGGACACGAAAACCTGAATGCCCACCTGCGCGGCGATCGACGCCTCGGCCCGGTTCGGGTCGGGCTGCGCCACCTTGGCGCCACCGGCACCAACGAGTACGTCGACTACTTCGGCGCGCCGAAATCACAGGACTTCACCAACCGGGTCAGCGCGATTGAGGCGAGCGCGTCGCTGGATCGCTGGGACACGCGCGGCACGCTGAGTCTGACCTCGGACAATCTGGTACAGCGGGAACCCTCGGATCCGGCCCGTCCAGACCGGTACGACTTTACCAAGGTCCAGCGCCGCGCCGCGGAATGGGAAAACCAGTTGACGTTGAACGCGCTCACCGTCGTCGGTGGCCTCGCCGCCAGTCGCTCGGCCATTGACAGCGGGTTCTTTTCGGAATTTGGCGACAGCTTTGTCCGCAACCATAGCTCCCAATACGCTGCGTTCGGGCGCGCCAGCACCGACTGGGGGCCGGTAGCCGGCGCGGCCGCGCTTCGGTACGCCCACCACAACCAGTTCGGCGGCTACACCACCGGTGACTTTTCACTGGGTTGGCATCTCGGTAGCACCCGGCTCGGATTCACCGGAGGATTGGCCTACAAAGAGCCGGAGTTGACCGACCTCCACGGCGATTTCGGCAATCCCGACCTCCTGCCAGAGCGGTCTGCCAGCATCGAGGCGAACCTGCGTCAATCGATCGGCGGCAGCCAGTCGCTGACGCTCGCCGTGTTCCAGACCATTGTCAGCAACCTGATTGTCTACAACCCTGCAACGTTCGCGCCCGACAACATCGAGCGCGCCCGGGTTCGCGGCCTCGAAGCCGGTTGGCGCCTGTACTCCGGGGGCTGGGACTTGGGCCTGACGGGCTCCATGCAAAACCCGGTGAACGAAACCACGCACCAGGCTCTGCCGCGGAGATCCCGCCGATCCCTGAACGCCCACACTGGCCGCGACTTCGGGCCGTGGTCAACTCAAATTGAGTTGCAGGCCCACGGCGCCCGCGCGGATGTGGGTGCCGTGAGGCTGGGGGGTTACGGCGTGCTGAATTCCAGCCTGGGCTACGCGTTTGCCCCGAAATGGCGACTGTCGCTGCGCGCTGACAACCTGCTCGACAAGGACTATCAGCTGATTAACAGCTTCCGCACGCCGGGACGCAGCGGTTCGCTGGAGCTTCGTGCTAGCTTCTAAGTCAGGCATGAGACTCGGGACAACATGGGCAACCGGCTGAGCAGGATCGTGACGCGCACCGGGGACCGTGGCCAAACCGGCCTGGCTTCCGGCGGGCGGGTGTCCAAGACCCATCCGCGCGTGCACGCCCTGGGCGAGGTAGACGAGCTCAACAGCCAGATTGGCGTGGTGCTGGCGCAGAAGCCGCCGCGCAAGATTGCCGACATCCTGCTCCGGGTCCAGCATGAATTGTTCAATCTGGGCGGTGAGCTGTCGATGCCAGGGTCCACCCTGATCCAGGCCGGGCAAGTCGAGGCGCTGGAAGCCGACGCCACCGTCCTGAACACCCGCCTGCCGCCACTGAAGGAATTCGTCTTGCCGGGCGGCAAGCCAGCCGCAGCGCAGGCACACCTGGCGCGAACCGTGTGCCGCCGGGCTGAACGTTCGCTCTGGGTGGTGAATGAATCCGACCCGCTAAACCCGGAAGCGAGCCGCTACCTCAACCGCCTGTCCGACTTGCTGTTCATCGTGGCCCGAACCCTGGCCCGCACTGGGGGCGGCAAGGAAGTCACATGGGCCGGCACCGGCAAGCGCCGACGCTAGCCCGACCGGTCGCGGCGCTCAGGTAATGACGCCGCCGGCAGTGAATATTCCGTAAGCGGCGAGCAAGATCAGCAAGGCCCGCTGCCGCATCGCCAGCACCTCGCGCAGGCAGTCCTCGAACCTGGCCGGCATCACTTCGCCGGCCTCCTCCTCGACGGTCAGCGACGCCGCCGAGACCTCCGAAAGCAGCCGCCAGGTCTGGTCGCGCCAATTGCCGGCGCGATGACCCATCAGCTTGCGCCACTGCGCCATGGCCTGGTCGAGGCTGCCGGCCAGTCCATACAAGGCCGCGCAGAGTCGGGCCGGGATCCAGGCCAGTGCGGCGTGCAGGAACATCGCGCTGCGCTCGGCATCCGTTCCAGGCTGCGACTCGTGCAGGAAGCGCGGCATGCGGCTGCCCAGGCGATACAGGACGGCGCCGAACGGGCCGAGGGCGATAAACCACAGCAGCACGCCAAACAGGTTCTCGTGCGACTGGATGAACAGGGCGCCGAGCAAGGAGTGTCGCGACTGACGCCGTTCCGGCCCGATCAGCAATTGCCGGGTGAGCTTGCGCTCGGACTCGGCATCCCCGCTCTCGCGCGCGGCAATCAACTGCTCGATGTCCTGCCCGATATCGCGTGGGCCCAGGCACAGGAACAGCACCGAGGCGTTAAAAATCAGCGACAGCACCGGATGCGACAGCAGCCGGCTGGCGGCGGCAACCAGGGCCGACACCAGGACCAGCAGCAGCGCCGGCGCCGCGGCCGACCGCCAGTAGGACGGCAAGGGAACCAGGCGCTGGGGATCCCGCATCAGGCGCTCAATCAGGCGCGGCTGGCCCAGCCAAGGCACCTCGCTGGCGAGGCGAGCGGCCAACAGCGCCAGCAGAATTCCAATCAGGCTCATGGCAGGAACTCCCGTTCGGCACGCAGGCGCTGCCAGTCAAAGTGGGGCCCCGGGTCGGACTTGCGCCCCGGGGCAATGTCGCTGTGACCAACGATGCGCGCTGGCGTGATCCGCGGATAGGCCCGCATCAGTGCGCGCGAAATCCTGGCCAGAACGCGGTACTGAACCGGCTCAAACGGGCGCTCGTCGCAGCCTTCAAGCTCGACGCCGATGGAAAAATCATTGCAGCGCTCGCGACCCTCGTGCGCCGACTTGCCAGCGTGCCAGGCTCGCCGGTGAAAGGGGACGTATTGCACCACCCGCCCGGTGCGAAACAGGCACAGGTGCGCGGAGACCGTGAGGTCCCGCAGGCCCTCGAAATACGGGTGCGCCTTGCTGTCCAGCGTGTTGGCGAACAGCCGGCCGATCCACGGCCCGCCAAACCGGCCCGGCGGCAGCGAAATGGCGTGCACCACCAGCAGGCTGATCTCCCGCGGCGGCGGCCGCGCATCGCAGTTGGGTGACGGCCGGAAGGGCACGCCGCGCAGCCGGTGCCGCACCCGGTCCACCACCGGCCCGCGCCAGAGGCGGGCCGCCGCCGGCTGGCGCTTTCGCCCCGAGCCTGCGGCCAGTAAGCTCTGGTCCATCCCAAGGGAGCGTTCCATGCACCGAATCATACCTGCGACGTTCGCCGCCGTTGCCCTGTTGTCACTTTCCATCGCCTGCACCGGGGCGCACGGCGTTTCGGTCGCGTCCGGCGCCAACGGCAACGGACCGGCGGCGGCAACAGCGGAACTCCCTGAGATCAACATTCCGTACGAAAAACACCTGCTGGCCAATGGCCTGACGCTGATCCTGCACGAGGACCACAAGGCCCCGGTGGCGGCAGTGAACATCTGGTACCACGTCGGCAGCAAGGACGAGCGGCCGGGTCGCACCGGCTTTGCCCACCTGTTCGAGCACTTGATGTTCAATGGTTCCGAGCACTACAACGACGAATACTTCCGTCCGCTGGAGAAGGCCGGAGCCACCAAGGCCAATGGCACGACCTGGAACGACCGCACGAACTACTTTCAAAATGTCCCGGTCTCGGCCCTCGACCTCACGCTGTGGCTGGAGTCGGACCGCATGGGCCACCTGCTGGGCGCGATCGACCAGAAGAAGCTCGATGAGCAGCGCGGCGTGGTCCAGAACGAAAAGCGCCAGGGCGAGAACGCTCCCTACGGCAAGGTCGACGGCCTGATTGCAGCCCAGACCTACCCGGCGGGACATCCTTATTCCTGGACCACCATCGGCTCGATGGAAGACCTCAACGCCGCAAGCCTGGCGGACGTGAAAGAGTGGTTCAAGGCGCATTACGGCGCCGCCAACGCCACGCTGGTGGTGGCCGGCGACATCAACCCGGCCGAAATTCGCAAGAAAGTTGAACTCTACTTCGGCGACATCGCGCCGGGGCCGGTACGCGAGCGGCCCCTGGCCAATGTCGCCAAGATGGTCGGCGAGAAGCGTGCCGTGATGCAGGATCGGGTGCCGCAGCCGCGCTTGTACAAGGTCTGGAACATCCCGGGCTGGGCCGAGCGCGACTTCACGCTGCTCGACATCGCTTCCGACGTCCTGGGCAATGGCAAGAACAGCCGCCTGTTCAAGCGCCTGGTCTACCGTGACCAGACCGCCACTGGCGTCAGCGCCGGGCTAAACCCGTTCGAGATCGGCTCGCAGCTCACGCTCGACGTGATGGTCAAGGCCGGCGGCGACGTGCGCGCCGTCGAGCGCGCGCTCGACGAGGAGCTCAAGGCCCTGCTGCGCGACGGCCCCACCGACGAGGAACTGGATCGCATCAAGGTCCGCACCTATGCCGGGATGGTCCGCAACCTCGAGCGCGTCGACGGTTTTGGCGGCAAGTCTTCCATTCTTGCCGCCGGCCAGGTCTTCGCAGGGTCACCGGAGGCCTATCGCCAGCAACTGCAGTGGCTTCGCGAGGCGCGATCGACCGACGTCCGTGACGCCGCCCGCCGATGGTTGTCGGACGGCGTGTTTGTGCTGGATGTCGAACCGTTCCCGGAGTACAAGGCGGCCGCGACCGGCGCCGACCGGCGCCAGCTTCCCAAGACCGGCACACCACCGGACTTGTCCCTGCCGATTCTGCAGCGCGACACGCTGTCCAACGGACTCAAGCTGGTCCTGGCCGAGCGCCACCAGGCCCCCGTCGTGCAGTTCAGCCTGATTGTCGACGCCGGCCTCGCGGCCGACACAACCGACCGTGCCGGCACCGCCAAGCTGACCCTCGACATGCTCGATGAGGGCACCCAGGCGCTGGATGCGCTGCAGGTGGCCGCGAGGGCCGAATCCCTGGGCGCCCGCATTGGCGCCGGCTCGATCCAGGACAGCTCCTACATTTCGCTGGATGCGATCAAGGCGCGACTGGCCGATTCGCTGGCCTTGTATGCCGACGTTGTGCTCCATCCCGCGTTCCCGGACAAGGAACTGGCGCGGTTAAAGCCCATCCGGCTGGCCCAAATCCAGCAGGAGAAAACCGAGGCCGACGGCATCGCCTTCCGCAATTACCGGCGCTTGATCTTCGGCGAAGGACACGCCTATGCCAATGCCGGCTCCGGCAACGGCACTGAAGCCGTAGTGCAGGCGATGACGACCGACGACTTGCGCACCTTTTACCGCCGCTGGGTCCGTCCCGACAATGCCACCCTGCTGGTGGTCGGCGACACCACGCTGGCAGAGGTCAAGCCCTTGCTCGAAAGACACTTCGCCGGATGGAAGGCGCCGGCCGAGCCGCTGCCAACCAAGAACGTGGCGCCGGTCAAGCTACCCGCGCATTCACGCGTATTCCTGATCAACCGCACCGGCGCCGAGCAGTCGGTGATCCTGGCGGCGCATGCGGCACCGCCAAAGTCCGACCCGGACGACATCGCCATGACGCTGGCCAACACGACCCTCGGAGGCCTGTTCACGTCACGACTCAACATGAACCTGCGCGAGGACAAGCACTGGAGCTATGGCGCAAGCAGCGGCGTGGTGGACGCCCGCGGTCCGCGACCGTTCTATGCCTACGCGGCGGTGCAGACCGACCGCACTGCCGAATCCGCCCGCGAGGTCCTGAAGGAGTTGAGCGACATTCGCGGCAAGCGGCAAATCACCGCCACGGAATTGCGACAGGCGCAGGACAGCCAGGTTTTAAGCCTGCCCGGCTCTGCCGAGACCACGCCCGAAGTCGCGAGCCTGTTCCTGAACATCCTGACGTTCGGACTGCCGGACAGCTATTACAACGACCTTGTCCGCGTGACTCGCGCCCAGACTCCGGACAGTGCGCAAGCCGCGATCCGCAAGCTGGTGCATCCGGAGGCGCTGACCTGGGTAATCGTTGGTGACCTGGCGAAGATCGAAGGTCCAGTGCGCAAGCTGGGACTGGGCGAGGTCAAGGTGCTGGATGCGGACGGCAATCCTGTCCGCTAGGCCGCGCGCGGGTGGCGCGGCGAGGAAGCCTCAGTCGGCGCCGAGCTCGCGTACGAAGGTGAACTTCACCGGCTCGAGGATTAGCGTACGCGCCGGCTCGACCAGGTTGAAGGTGAGCAGGTTGATCGGCAAGGCGACAATGTACACCACGGTTCCGGCAATCGTTCCGACCAGCCCCAAGGGCCGGGCGATGAACAAATCGAAAGCCATGGCCTCGGCGCTTGGGGTATCGTCGATGATCCCTTCGGCCCGCACCTGGGCGCTGAAGGCGAGCGCAGCTGAGAGGACGATTCCACTGAAAAAGGCACGGGTTTTCATAGCGTTCCCCCGCATTCCTAAACTGGCGGTTGAGCCAGCCTAGGCCCGCCGGCCGGGACTGTCAACCGGAGCCCGGGGCCTAGTCGGCTTCGGCGCGCGGCGGACGCGTGGCCAGGATACGCAGCGCCTCGATCGGCGTGGTCTTGCCGGCGAGAACATCCACCACTTGTTCGGTGATTGGCATCTCGACACCGTGCTCCCTTGCACGCCGCAGGACCTCGGGCGCCACTCGCACGCCTTCCACCACCTGGCGAATCTCGGCGAGCGCGTCTGCGACCGACTTGCCCTGCGCCATCGCCAGACCAAAACGCCGGTTGCGCGACTGGTCGTCAGTACAGGTCAGCACCAGGTCGCCAACCCCCGACAGCCCCATCAAGGTCTCGCGGTGCGCGCCTAGCGCATCGCCCAGGCGCATGATCTCGGCCAGGCCGCGCGTGATCAAGACCGTGCGGGTGTTGGCCCCCAGGCCAAGGCCGTCGGCGGCACCGACAGCGATGGCCAGCACGTTCTTGACCGCACCACCCACCTCGACCCCGACAATATCGGTGGAACTGTACGCACGAAACCCGCCGCCATGGAAGGCATGCACCACGGCGTCGGCATAGTCGGGGTCGGGCGAAGCGATGGTCACGCCGGTCGGCAGGCCGGCGCCAATTTCCTTGGCGAATGTCGGGCCTGAAAGTGTCGCGAGGGCGCGGGACTCGCCGAAAACACTGCGGATAACCTCGTGCGGCAGCCGCCCGGAGCCAGGCTCCAGGCCCTTGCAGGCGCAAACAATTCCAGCCGTCGAGTTGGCAAGCAGGGGTTTCAGCGCGACCAGGATCTCGCGCAACGCGTGGCTGGGAACCGCCACCACGATGTGGTCCGCGCCGTCGACCGCGCGCGCCAGGTCGGCGGTCGGCTCCAGGTTGGGCGGCAGGCGGCACCCGGGCAGGTAGTCCGCGTTGACCCGATCCTGTGCCAGGCGCGCCATCAACGGCGCATCACGACCCCACAGCAAGACCCGGTGGTCCCGTCGCGCGAGCTGCAGCGCCAGCGCCGTCCCAAAGGAGCCCGCCCCGAGAACTGCCAGCGTGGACATGTGCGGCCGGCGTCGGGTCAGTGCGAGGTCGCGGCAGGCTGGCTCGCGCGCGCCACATGCTCGTCGTAGAGCGCGTCAAAGTTCACCGGTTGCAACAGAACCTGCGGGAATCCACCGCGCTGGATCAACTCCGCCACGGCCTCCCGCGCGAACGGGAACAGGGTGCGTACGCACTCCGTGCCGAGCACCTTCTGTCGCTCGGAGTTTTCCGAGAATCCGTGCAACTGGAAGATGCCGCCCTGCTGGACCTCGGCGAGGAAGGCGACATCCGCATCCAGCTTTGCCGTGACCGTGACCGTCAGGACGATCTGGAACTGCTCCGGGCCCAGAGTTTGGACGGCGGTCGCAATCTGCACGTCGATTTGCGGCTGCCACTGGCGGGTAAACACCTGCGGCGCCCTGGGCACCTCGAACGACGCATCTTTGAGGTAGATTTTCTGCAACTGGATTTGCCGATCGACCGCGGCGGGGGTCGGTTCGCTCATGATTTTGTCGTTCCGTCATCGGACAGCATTGGATCGAGCTGACCTTGGCTGTCCAGCGCCGCCACGTCCTCGAAGCCGCCCACGTGCCGCTCGCCGACGAAGATCTGCGGCACCGTCCGGCGGCCGCTCAGGGACATCATTTCCGCCCGCCGGGCCGGGTCGGAATCCACGGCGATTTCCTCGGGCGTCACGCCCTTGGCGGCAAACAGGCGCTTGGCCATGACGCAGTACGGACACCAACGGGTGGTGTACATGCGGATCCGCTTCATCGCGTCGTCACCGGCAGGCTTGCGCCCAGCCAGCCATTGATGCCCCCCCGCAGCGGATAGACTTCCTGAAATCCGGCCTTGCGCAGCTGGACGCTGGCCTGGGCGGCGACGCCCCCGAGTGCGCAATACACCACCACCGGGCGGGCCAGGTCCTTGCCCAGATCGTTCATCCGCTCGGCCAGGCGCGGCTGCGGGACGTTGACCGCGTTCAGGATGTGGCCTTTCTTGTAGTCGGCCACCGCCCGCACATCCAGCACCAGCGCTTCCCGGTCATTGATCAGGCGCACCGCCTCCATCGGCGACAGCCGCTTCTCGCCCGTGATGACGCCGGACATTTCATTCAGAATAAGCAGCACCAGCACGACGCCGAGCGCGGACATCAAAACCGGATGCAGGGAAACAAAGTGCAGCAGCGGATCCATCGACGGTCCAAAAGTGGTTGATGCAGGGGCGCGGATTATCGCATCTCCGCGAACCCGGTTTTGGCCGGCCTTGCTGGCGGCGTCCTTGCTGGTCACTTCACCGGCTGGATATTCCGCCGATCCGGTGAATGAAAACCAGCAGGAGCTGGACTCGGTTCGCGGCAAGATTGGCACCTTGCAGAAGGCGCTCAACCGGGACCGGCGCGAGCAGGACGCGCTTCGGTCCGGCCTGGAGCAGGCCGAGCGGCGCGTCGCCGAACTGGCCGGCACGGCCGACGCACTGCGGCGCCAGATCAACGAGCAGAACCGGCAGCTGCGCAAAACCGGCGCCGAACAGGCCCAGGCCGAGGCCAGCCTGAAGGCGCAGCAGCGCGCATTTTCGAGGCAGATTCGCGCCGCCTACGTCATCGGGCGGCGGGGCCCCACCCGCCTGATGTTGAACCAGGACAGCAGCGAGCGGCTGACGCGGGTCCTTACTTTTTATGACTACCTGAATCGCGCCCGTATTGATCGCATCGGCAACATCGAGGTGCAGGTGCAAAAACTGGAGGCGCTGGTCGGTCGTTTGCGATCCGAAAACCAGAAACTCCAGGGGCTGCGCAGTGAGCACCTCGGGACCTTGACGGTGCTGGAGGCCAGCCGCGCCGAGCGCGCGGGCATGGTCAAGGAGATCTCGGCGCGCATCCGCAACGACGAATCCGAACTCAAGCACCTCCGGGCCGGTGAAAAGGAGCTGTCCGTGCTGCTCCGCAAATTGCGCACCGCCTTGGCCGACGTCCCGATTGATCTCGGCGACAAGCCCTTTGCCGGGCAAAAGGGCCGCCTGGCCTGGCCGCTGCGCGGCAAGCTACTCGCCCGCTTCGGCGATCCGAAGGCGGACGGACGCTTGAAATGGAACGGCCTGTGGATCGCCGGCAAGGAAGGCGACACCGTGCGTTCGATCGCGCGCGGGCGCGTAGCCTTCGTCGGCTGGATGCACCGTTACGGACTGATCGTGGTTCTGGAGCACGAGGGTGGCTACTACTCCCTGTACGGACACAATCAGAATGCCGTGGTCGGCATCGGCGAGTGGGTACAGTCGGGCGATCCCATCGCCAGCGTGGGGCTTTCCGGCGGCTACGAGTCGGCCGGCCTTTACTTTGAACTGCGCCGCGGTACCGAGGCCATCAACCCGCGGCCGTGGCTGAAGTCGTGACGGGATTTGGGGCTGCGGTCGCTGTGATATCGTGACCGCGCCCGCGTTGAACCCGAGGTAACGTTACATGTCGTTGCGACTCCCCCTGGCCCTCCTGGCCGGTGCCGTTATCGGCGCTGGCGTCACGCTGACCCATGGCGTGCTGGCCGACAAGAACAAGCCCGATGCACTTCCGCTGAAGGACCTGCAGACCTTTGTCGAGATCCTCAACCGGGTCAAGACCGACTACGTCGAACCGGTCACGGACGAGACGCTGATCGAGAACGCCGTGCGCGGCATGTTGTCCGGGCTGGACCCGCACTCGGCCTACCTCGACAAGGAAGAGTTTGCCGACATCAACGTCTCGACTAGCGGCAAGTTTGGCGGACTGGGCATCGAAGTCGGCAGCTTCAACGGTTTCGTGCGCGTCATCGCGCCGATTGACGACACCCCGGCCGCACGCGCGGGCGTCCAGTCGGGCGACCTGATTATCAAGATCGATGCCGCGCCCGTGAAGGGCATGAGCCTGAACGAAGCGGTCAAGCGGATGCGCGGCGATCCGGGCACCAAGATCACGCTCACCATTGCCCGCGAGGGTGCCGCCGAGCCGCTGGAGCTGGAACTGAAGCGGGACATCATCAATGTCGCCACGGTGCGCAGCCGCGTGCTCGAGCCGGGCCTGGGCTACCTGCGGATCAGCACCTTTTCGTCCGGCACCGGCAAGGCACTCAGCGATGAGTTTCGCAAGCTGACCAAGCAGGGCGAACTCAAGGGCCTGGTCATCGACCTGCGCAACAATCCCGGTGGTGTCCTGAATGCCGCGATTGAAGTTTCCGACGCCTTCATTGACAAGGGGCCCATCGTCAGCATCAAGGGCCGCGTCAGCGACTCCAACCGCGATTTCAACGCCAAGCCAGGGGACCTGATGGACGGCAAGCCGATCATCGTCCTGATCAATGGCGGCTCGGCCTCCGCTTCGGAAATCGTGGCGGGCGCGCTGCAGGACCAGAAGCGGGCCCTGCTGGTGGGCAGCAAGTCATTCGGCAAGGGCTCGGTGCAAACCATCCTGCCGCTGAACAACGACTCGGCCATCAAGCTCACCACCGCTCGTTATTTCACGCCCAGTGGCCGCTCCATCCAGGCCGAGGGCATCGACCCGGACATCGTGGTTCGCCCGGTAAAGGTCGCCAAGGCTGACGGCCCCAATCCCCTGGCGATTTCCGAGGACGACCTCGAAGGCCGACTCGAGGGCGGCACCCGCAAGCAGACCGCGGAACAGCGCGAAGCGATCAAGAAGCAGACGGACGCCGAGCAGGCCCTGGCGGAATCCGATTACACGCTGTACGAAGCGCTGCACCTGTTGAAGGGCATGGTGATCGTCAGCAGCCGGTAGATTTTTGGGGAGACCCGGATGCGGGGATGGAGTTGGGGGCTGCTGGTGGCCGCTCCGGTTTTGGGTGGAGTGCCGGCGCACGCCAGTACCTCCGAGAGCATACCCACGATCGCGATAATCATCGACGACCTGGGCGAGCAAAAAATCGCCGGTGACCGCGCGATCCGCCTGCCAGGCCCGGTCGCCTGCGCCTTCCTGCCGCACACCCAGTTCGGCCCGGAACAGGCCACCCGCGCGCACGCGCAAGGCAAGGAAATCCTTCTGCACCTGCCGCTGCAGCCCGGTGCCACCGCGCGGGCCTATCCCACTGCCATCACCCTGCAAACCGGCCACGCCGAGATGGACGCCTACGTCCGCTCCGCGCTGGAGTCAGTGCCGTTTGTCAGCGGCGTCAACAACCATCAGGGCAGCCTGCTGACCGAGACGCCAATGCACATGGAATGGTTGATGACCGAACTGAAGTCACTCGGCGGCCTTTATTTCGTCGACAGCCGGACCAGCACCAACAGCGTCGCCTTCCGCATGGCCCGGGCCCGTGGCGTCCCGGCGGCCGAGCGCAGCATTTTCCTGGACGACACCCCGACCGAGCCGGCCATACGCAGCCAGCTCGACCTGTTGATTGCGCACGCACGCCGGAACGGCCGGGCGCTGGCCATTGGCCACCCTTATTCGCAGACGCTGAAAGTCCTTGAAGCGGCGCTGCCCAGACTCGCTGCCGAGGGAATCCAATTGGTGTCGCCGTCGGAGTTGATCCGGCTGCAGGCCGGCGGCAAGCAAGCTTACCGGCAGCTGAAAATCAGTCTCGACCTGAACCTCTTGCCCAGAACCCCAGGCCCAGGATCCCAAGGATCCACGTCAGCAGGGGCGCATTAGCCACCATCATCGGCCGGTAGCCGTCGAGGGCGTAGACCAGGGCCGCGCTGACCACCAGCGCCGCACCGATGATGACGTTCCGGTTGCGCTGTTGGCCGCGCCGGATTTCCCGGCGCAGCTCTTCAACGGCACGCTGCGACACGCCGCCGCCCGAGGTTTCCTCGCGGGATAGCCGCTGCAGGGCGCGCTGCGCCAGTTCCGGCAGGGATTCCATCAGGGTCGGCAATTTCGCCTTCAGCTGGTCAAAGGCGGCGCCCGGCCCCAGCCGGTTGCGCATCCAGTCTTCCATGATGGGCTTGGCGGTCTTCCACAGGTCGAGGTCCGGATACAACTGGCGTCCCAAGCCCTCGACCTGCAGCAGCGTCTTCTGCAGCAGTACCAGTTGCGGCTGCACCGGCATCTGGAAACGCCGAGCAATCTGGAACAAGCGCAGCAGGAAGAACCCGAACGAGATGTCCTTGATGGGCTTGCCGAAGATCGGCTCGCTGACGGTCCGGATTGCCGACTCGAATTCCTCGATGCGGGTTCCCGCTGGCACCCAGCCCGACTGCACGTGCAACTCGGCCACGCGGCGGTAGTCCCGGTTGAAGAACGCAAAAAAGTTCTCCGCGAGGTAGCGCTGGTCCGAGGTGGTCAGCGACCCGACGATGCCAAAGTCCACGGCGTTGTAGCGCGGCTTCTTCGGGTCACTGGCGTCGACCAGGATATTTCCGGGATGCATGTCGGCGTGGAAGAAATTGTCGCGGAACACCTGCTTGAAGAAGATCTCGACGCCCCGCTCGGCCAGCACCTGGAAGTCCACGCCCAGGCTGCGCAGGCGCGCGACCTCGTCAACGTTGATGCCCTCCACCCGCTCCAGCACCAGCACCGAGGGGCGCGTGAAGTCCCAGAACACCAGCGGATGGTAGATCAGCTCGCTGCCCAACCAGTTGCGACGCAGCTGCGCGGCGTTGGCGCCTTCCCGCATCAGGTCCAGCTCATCAAAGATGACCGTTTCGTATTCGGCCACCACTTCGCGTGGCCGCAGTCGCCGGGCTTCAGGCAGGAAGCGTTCCGCCAGGGAGGCGATCAGGCGCATCAGGTTGACGTCGCGACGGATCATTTCCTCGACGCCGGGACGCAACACCTTGACGATGACCTCCAGCGTCCCGCTCGACGGGGCATCAGCCCCATCCGCCGGCGCCGCCTCCGGCTTGAGGCGCGCCGCGTGAACTTGCGCGATGGACGCCGAGGCCAGCGGTTCGAGGTCAAAGGCGCTGAACAGATCCCCGATTTTCTTGCCCAGGGCGCGCTCGATCTCGGCCCGCGCCTCCTCACCCGGAAACGGTGGCACCTGATCCTGCAACTTGACCAGTTCTTCCCAGATATCGCCCGGCACGATGTCCGGCCGGGTTGACAGCGCCTGGCCGAGCTTGACGAACACCGGCCCCAATTCCTCGAGGGCCATGCGCAGCCGCGCCCCGCGCGGCTCGTCGCGGGTGGGCTTGCGGCCGGTGAATTCCAGCAGTCCGTAGCGACGCACCACCCGCTGAATCTGCCACAGGCGGCCGAGACGGGCGAACAAACCGGTGGGCGGCAAATGACTCATCGGCCTGCCTCGCCGGCCGGCCGGCGCAGCTCCAGACGCTGCAAGCGAGCGGCTAGGCGGTCCCCGCTCTCGCGCAGGTGGTCTAGCGCATCCTTCCACTTCTGGTCTTCGGCCCGTTGGGCGAGGTCGCGGGTTTCCTCGCGCAGGTACTCGGCCGTGTCCAGCGCCAAGGTGCCGGCCGTGTCCCGACCCCAGCGCAGCAGGCCGCCCAACACCTGGTTCACGCGGTGGGCGGCACCGTCGCCCACCCACTGGGCGAGCCATTCTTCTGGCTCGAAGCCAACCCGGCCTAGGAGCGTGCGAAATTTCGACAACAGATCCGCGTCGCCCTCAACGCGTATCCCGCTCAGGGACGGCTCGCCGTCGCCGACGCTGGCCAGCGCCTGGCGCAGCAGGTTCAGCGCCGGAGCGGAGATGCGCACATCGGCAGGCGACTCCCAGCGGTCCAGGACCTGCACCCCGGCCTTGTGGAAGCGCAGGAAGAATTCCCACTCGGGTCCTGCGGCGTGCAGCGCCAGCACCCGCCCGTCCAGCTTCGCGCATTGCGCGAACACCTCGGGCTCCAGCGACAGGTAGCGGTTCAGCGCGACTTCCAATGTGGCGCAGGCCAATGCCGGGGCTGTCATCGCTGTCCCTGGCCGCGGCGCGGCGCGGACAGCGCAAGAATCACGCGCGCCACCCGCGGTGCACGGCGACGATGCCGCCGGACAGGTCATAGACCTGGCAGCGCTGGAAGCCAGCGGTTTCCATCATCCCCGTCAGGGTTTCCTGGTCCGGGTGGCGCCGGATGGACTCGGCGAGATAGCGGTAGGACTCCTCGTCCTGCGCCACGTTCTTGCCCAGCCACGGCAGGAACCGGAACGAATACTCATCGTAGATTTTGCCCAGCAGCGCGCTGCGCGGCCTGGAAAACTCCAGGATCAGCAGCCGGCCGCCCGGCTTCAACACCCGCAGCATCGACCGCAGCGCCGCGTCCTTGTCGGTGACATTGCGCAAGCCGAAAGCGATCGTGACGCAGTCAAAACTGCGGTCGGCGAACGGCAGGCACTCGGCATTGGCTTGCGCGGCCGGAACGCCCAGCACGCCGCGGTCCACCAACCGCGCACGGCCCTGTTCCAGCATGCTGGAATTGATGTCCGACAGCACCGCCATGCCACCGGAGCCGGCAGATTTTGCGAAGGCGGCGGTGAGGTCGCCGGTGCCGCCGGCAACATCCAGCACCCGCTCGTTCTCGCGAACGGCAGCGAGATCGATGGCGAATCGCTTCCAGGCCCGATGGACGCCCAGCGACATCAAGTCGTTCATCAGGTCGTACTTGCCGGCGACCGAGGTGAAGACTTCGCCCACCCGGCGGGCTTTCTCGGCCAGCGGCACTCGCTGGTAGCCGAAGTCCGTGGTTCCCGGCGCTGACGCGCTGTGCGGGCTGGTGCCGGGGGTTTCGACGCGGGCCATGAACCTGTTCGTGATGCAGAGCGGGCCATTAGCCTGAGGGTCGCGGGGACCGGCGTCAATCTGCGCCCGCACCCGCTAGTGGCCCGGCGGCTGCCATTTCTTCGGTGCCGGCGGCAGGGCCGACAGGCGGGTAACCGTTGAATCCCGCGAGAGCCCGTGTTCTTCCAGTCGGCTCAGGTAGCGGGACCAGTAGCGTTGCTGGTTTTGGCACAGGTCCTCGAGCACGTCCCAGGAGTAGAGGCCGGTGTTGTGGCCATCGTCGAAGACCAGCCGCACCGCGTACTGCCCGACTGCGTCAACCCTGTCGATGTTTACGTTGCGCTTGCCGGGCACCAGCATCGGCTCGCCGCCGCCGTGACCACGCACCTCCGCCGACGGGG
>JANNAK010000033.1:0-4604 GCA_031384195.1 Gammaproteobacteria bacterium | reverse complement strand
AACCTGCGCGGCGGCGGCGAGTACGGCGCCGCCTGGCACGAGGCGGGAACCAAGGAGCGCAAGCAGAACACGTTCGACGACTTCATCACCGCAGCGGAGTTCCTGATCGCGAAGAAAGTGACGACGTCGGCGCAACTGGCGATCCACGGCCGCAGCAACGGCGGATTGCTGGTCGGCGCGGTCGTCAACCAGCGCCCGGACCTGTTTGCCGCGGCCGTGGCGGACGTGGGCGTGATGGACATGCTGCGCTTCCACAAGTTCACCATCGGCTGGGCCTGGACCGCGGACTACGGATCGTCCGAGGACGCCGCGGGATTCAAGTATCTCCTTGCGTACTCGCCGTACCACAACGTCCGAACCGGCACGAGGTACCCGGCCATGCTGATTACGACGGCAGACCACGATGACCGTGTCGTGCCGGGACATTCGTTCAAGTACGCCGCAGCGATGCAGGCCGCACAGGGCGGCGACAACCCAATCCTGCTGCGGGTGGACGTGAAGTCCGGACACGGCCCGGGCAAGCCTACCGCCAAGCTGATGGAGGAGGTTGCCGACCGGGTGGCGTTCATCACCTACTTCACCTCGCCCCCGGATAAATGACGGGCACGGCTGCCGCCGCGCGGCATGGCCGCGTTGTTGCCGGCGACTTTCGTCCGCATCCGCTGCTGTCCGGGCCGCACCGGCAGACCCTGGCGAACTTGCTGCGGCCAGCACCGCAAGTCGAGTTTCGGCGCGAGCGCTGGGAGCGCCCTGACGGCGACTTCCTCGACCTGGGCCACGCCGGAACGGGCACCGGCCCACGCGTCATCCTGCTGCACGGCTTAACCGGTGGATTTGATTCCAAGTACTTGCGTGGCCTGGCGCGCCAGCTCGCTGACGCCGATTGGCGCTGCGTCTTGATGCAGTTTCGTGGCGCCGGCCCCGAGCCCAACCGCCTGTCGCGCGGCTATCACCAGGGCGACACCGGCGACTTGCGGGACCTGGTGGAGCGATTCCACGCCGAGGAACCCGGTTGCCCCCTGTTTGCGGTGGGTTGGTCGCTGGGCGGAAACGTCCTGCTCAAGTACCTGGGCGAAACCGGCGCAGGCAATCCGCTGGCTGCCGCCGTTGCGGTCAGCGTCCCCTTTGAGCTGGAGCCTTGCGCCGAGCGCCTGCGCACCGGCATCTCCCGCGTGTACCAACGCAAGCTGATGGCCGCGCTCAAGGATGGCTTGCGTCGCAAGGCGCAGAGCGTGCAATTGCCGATCTCGCTGGAGGCGGGCCTCGCCGCACGGGATTTTTTTGAGTTCGACGAGTCGGTCACCGCGCCGCTGAATGGCTTTGCCAGCGCGCGCGATTACTACGCCCGCTGCTCCAGCCGCGGATTCCTGGGCCGTATCGAGCGGCCCACGCTCATTATTCATTCGGCCGACGATCCATTCATGACGCCGCAGGTCGTCCCGGACGCCAGCGAGCTGGCACCCAGCGTCACTCTGGAGCGCTGCGAGAGCGGCGGGCATGTGGGATTCTTTGCGTCCCGCCGGGGCCTGCCGTACTGCTGGCTGGAGCAACGCATTCCCGGATTCCTGCAGCTGCACGCCCGGTGACGGCCCTCAGCGTCGTAATCCCGGCGCTGAACGAGGCGGAGTCGTTGCCGGCCTTGCTGACCGACCTTGCGGCGCAGCGGGGCTGCGAATTGGAGGTCCTCGTCGTCGACGGTGGATCCACGGACGAAACGCCGCAACGGGCTCGCGCGGCCGGAGCGAGCGTCGTCAACGCGGCGCGCGGCCGCGGCATCCAAATGAATGCGGGCGCCAGCGCCGCATCGTCCGATTTCCTGCTGTTCCTGCACGCCGACAGCCGCCTGCCGGAGCCCATGACTCTGGCCGCTGCACTGGCGCAACTCGTGGACGCCCGGTCGAGCGATGGCACACCGCGCATCGCCGCGCACTTTCCGATCCGGTTTCACCGACGCGTACCGGGCGATGATTTCCTCTATGCCTGGCTTGAATCCAAGGCAGTCCTTGGGCGGCCCGGGACCATCAACGGTGATCAGGGACTCTTGCTGCCGCGCGACTACTTTCGGGAACTCGGCTGTTTCGATACGCGCCTGCCGTTTCACGAGGACCAGCGCCTGGCCGCTCGGGTGTTCGACACCGGCCGCTGGATCCTTTTGCATACACCCATCGTCACCTCCGCACGCCGGTTTGAGGTGGAGGGTATGGCGCCACGATTGACGCTAATGGCGCTTTTGATGGGCCTGCATGCCGCCGGCCACGACCCGTTGCTGGCGGAAATGCCCGGTATTTACGCCGAGCACCATCGCGCCGGCCCGCTGCAACTCAAGCCCCTCACCGGCCATGTCCGGCGGGCGCTGTGGCGTCTGGGCCCGGCGGGTTTCCTGCGCACGTTGTGGCGCGGCGGGCGTTACATCCGCGGCAACGCCTGGCAACTGGCGTTCCGGCGCGACGTGCGCCGGCTCGGCACGGAGGCCGGTCACCGTCACCCGGCCCTGGATTTCTTCGACCGACACCTGTCCCGGTGGCTCGCCAACCCTATTGCCGACAGCGCCTCCCTGCTGCTGCTCGCGACCTGGTTGTACATTTGGTTACCGATCACCGAGGATTCTTGAACACGCATCCGAAGCGATCGCTCGCCGCCTGACAATCTGAACCGGATTCTCATGCTGGCTCCGGCGGGAAAATGGTTTCGCGCTTTGAGTGCTGGCAGACTGAGGGGAATCCGCAGACCGTCCACCCTGTGTCCAACGCACCTTGCGTTATCACAGGAGTAATTGATGAAGCTCAAGCTCAAGATCACGCCCGTTGCCGCCCACCTGGGCCGCTGCGCACTGCTTGCCACATTGTCCAGCATGCCGCTGCCAGCCATGGCGGACTACGACACTGACCGGTCACACCCCGGCCTGTATCTCGGCGGCGGCGCCGGCCTCAACAGCCTCAATGGCGAGGACTACACCGCGGCCAATAATGACGTCAAGGATGACCAGGTGTCCTACAGGGGAATTGTCGGTTTCCGCGTCAACTCCAACGTATCCCTGGAAGCCGGGTATGTGGATTTCGGCACCGCCCAGGACGGAAACAACCACGTTCAAGCCCATGGCTTCACTCTCGGCGGCGTGCTTGAGGTGCCGGCCCTTCAGTTCGTCCATCCTTATGCGAAGGCGGGCTTCCTGTTTTGGGATGCCGACAGCCAATTCAGTGCCATCCAGCAAAATGACACCGGCTCCGACTTTACCTACGGTGCTGGCCTGCGATTTATCCTAGGCGACACTGTTGATGTCCGCACCGAGTACGACCGCTTTGAAATGGATCGCAACAACGTCAACACCATTTCTGTCGCGCTGCAGTTCAACTTTTGACCCGGTCAGAAGGCAGATGTAAAAAAGGGCACCGCGAGGTGCCCTTTTTGTTGGGTGCCGCCCGGCACCGGATCGGAATCTAGAAAGTCTGCTTCCATTGCAGGCCGACAAACTTGGGGCCGACGACTGGCGTGATCATTGGCTCGTCGAGCGGCGAAACGAACAGCTTGGACACGCTCCAGGACAAGACAGCGCCGGCGGTAACATCGCGCCAGCGGTGGTGCTTGGTATCCACCCGCACCCAGGCGACGTATCCGGTCAGCACGTAGGCCGGCACGCCGTACTGCCAGCCGTAACGGTCTTGCAGGAATGCGGCGCTGGATGTCATGAACGCGGTATGGCCGGACGGAAAACCGTAGGGGCTGCCGTTGGGACGCTCGCCCCAGTTGGTCTCATTGAACCCCAGCCGCAACACGGAATTAAGCACCAGGCTGGCGCCGGTGCTGCGCAGGTACTGACCTTCCCCGTGGGAATCGCCCTTGCCATGCGCTACCCAATAGGTCCAGAAAGGAACCAGCCCGGTGATGATGTCGGCCGACAAGGTCTCGCTGGCAAACCCGTCGCCCTCGGCAGCATTTGCTGGCGCAGTAAGCATGGGAATGGCGACCGCGATGGCGGCCAGTAGCTTGAGTTTGCGCATGACGTAACTCCTTGGGGACGCGGGTTGGGAATTGATTGGATGGTGTGGACTTGCCGGACCCGTGCCAAACGGGGAGCGCGACGGTTCAACGGGCGGAGCCGTATTCACGGTCCACCTGTGCTTTTGGACCGCCAGTCCACCGCGCCGGAGCGCGTCTGCCCCAGGAAGGCATAGCCGATGCTGAAGGCGGCAACTTTCTGCCGGGTGTCCGGCAAGCCGGAATATTGGGCGTCGCGCTGGGAAGCGACGTACTTGAGCGTAATGCCGTGCAGGTTGTAGATGCGCAGCGTTACCGAGGCGTCGGCACGGAAGATGTCCTCCTGCCCGCCCCTCTCTTCAGAAGCGATGTCGGTGACGTAGAACTCGCGCGCGGTCAGGTCGAAGGAAATTCGATCACTGACAATCAGGCGCAAGGCCAGCAGAGCCTGCGGAGTGAGGCCGTGGTGGTAATCCTTTTCTCCAACGCTGCTGATCGTCCCGGCAATGTCGCCTGCTGGATTGTGGTGCGTGATCCGCGGCGGGATCGTATCGACGACGAGGTCAAATGCGTAGACGTCGTCCGATGACTCACCAGGAATTCCATCGGCATCCTGATCGAGAAAGAAA
>JANNAK010000028.1:0-2943 GCA_031384195.1 Gammaproteobacteria bacterium | reverse complement strand
CGCCGTCGCGATCCGGATTCGGGCGTGCCAGCGTAAATCGCGCCCGGATCACCGGGCCACCAAAGAGGGAGATTCAACGATGAAGTCCACGCGCCTGCTGTCCGCGCTCGCCGTCCTGCTGCTTTCGGCCTGCGGAAAGTCCGAGGTTCCCGTCGGACCCGACGCGGATGCACAGGGACACACCGCGCCCACACCGGCGACGCTGGAAGCGAACCGGGAGTCGGTGAAAGACCTGCCGTTGGCCGACACCCAGGATTTCGAGGAGGCCAAGCGTGGCCTGATTGCCCGCGACCCGGACTTGCGGGTTGCCGGTCCTGATGGCGACCTGATCTGGGACATGCCGTCCTACGACTTTGTTGCAGGCGAATCGCCCGACAGCGTCAATCCCAGCCTGTGGCGCCAGGCGCGGCTCAACAACCAGCACGGCTTGTACAAGGTCACCGACGGCGTCTACCAGGTTCGCGGTTATGACCTTGCGAACATGACCATCATCGAAGGCCGTACCGGCTGGATCGTGGTGGACCCCCTGACCGCGCGCGAGACCGCGACCCGGGCGATGGCGTTTGTGCGCAAGCACCTGGGCGACAAGCCCATCACCGCCGTCATTTACACCCACAGCCACGTCGACCATTTCGCCGGCGTGCTGGGCGTGCTGTCGGCGGCCGAGGCGGCCGCGCGCCAGGTGCCGATTCTGGCGCCGCAGGGGTTTGTCGAGGAGGCGACCAGCGAAAACATCCTGGCCGGTACCGCGATGGCGCGCCGCTCCATGTACATGTACGGCAAGCGACTGGCACGTTCGCCCCGCGGCCACATCGATACCGGAATCGGCAAGTCACCGGCCTACGGTTCGCTGGGCATCCTCGCGCCCACCGACATCCTCAGCCGCACCGGTGAGGAGCGCACCCTGGATGGCGTGCGCTTCCAGTTTCAGAACGTGCCGCAGTCCGAAGCCCCCGCGGAGATGAACCTTTACCTGCCCGAGCAGCGCGCCTTCCTCGGCGCCGAGATCGTCACCCGCACCCAGCACAACCTGTACACCCTGCGCGGGGCCAAGGTGCGCGACGCGCTCAAGTGGAGCGGCTACATCGACGAGGCGATCCACCTGTATGGCGACGCCGAGATCTATTTCGGCAGCCACGGCTGGCCGGTGTGGGGAAAGGAGAAGGTTCGCGCCTTTCTTGAGTCGCAGCGCGATACGTACAAGTACCTCCACGACCAGACCGTGCGCCTGGCGCTCGCCGGCGAGACGCCGCTGGAGATTGCCGAGCAACTGCGCCTGCCGGAATCGCTGCAGAAAACCTTCTCCAGCCGCAGTTACTACGGCACCGTGTCGCACAACGCCAAGGCGGTTTACCAGTATTACTTCGGCTGGTTCGATGGCAACCCGGCCAACCTCCACCCCTTGCCGCCAGCCGAGGCGGGCGAGAAGTATGTCGAGTTCATGGGCGGCGCCGGTGCCGTGCTGGAAAAAGCACAGGCCTCATTCGACAAGGGCGAATACCGCTGGGCCGCGCAGGTGCTGAACCACCTGGTGTTCGCCGAGCCGGACAATGCCGCGGCCAAGGCGCTGTTGGCGCGCAGCTACGACCAACTCGGTTACCAATCCGAGTCGGCGCCCTGGCGCGACGAGTACCTGACCGCCGCCTTCGAATTACGGCACGGCGGCCCGCAAAAGGGCGTGGACCTCGCCACCACCCTCGACTTGCTGCGCCAGACGCCGGTGCCGCGGTTCCTCGACGCAATGGCGGTGCGGCTCAATGGTCCCGACGCCGAGGGCCAGGACCTCTCCATCAACCTGGTGCTCACCGACGTCGGCGAACGCTACGTCCTCAATATCAGGAACGCCGTTCTGCACCATTACGCGGGCACTGATCCCAAGGCCAATGCCACGCTCAAGCTGACCCACGAGCTGTACCTGAAGATCATGGTCGGCAAGGCCACCCTCAAGGACACCTTGATGTCGGACCAGCTCAAGGTCGAGGGCAGCCGGCTGGACCTGGTGCGCTTCTTTTCGTTGTTCGACAAGCCCAAGGGCACCTTCAACATCGTCACGCCTTAGGGAGTCCCTGGTTTCCTTAGTGCGCCGGCTGCGGCTGCGGCCTGGCTCCCATTGTCGCCATCAAGCGGTCGGTATAGGCGATGCCAATCGCAGACAGGATGAAAACGGTGTGGATGATGGTCTGCCACATGACGCCTTCGGACGTTGTGGTGGCACAGCGGAGCCCGGCCGCGACGGTGCTGCAGAGCGGATACATGCCCAGTGATCCGGCCTCGATGAACGTCTTGAGCAGGTGGATCGAGGAGATGCCGATGATCGCCATCGCCAGCTTCACTTTCAGGACCGAGGCGTTGACGTGCGACAGCCACTCCGGCTGGTCCGGGTGCCCTTGCAGCCCCAGGCGGGAGACAAACGTCTCGTAGCCTCCAACGATCACCATGACCAGCAGGTTGGAGATCATCACCACGTCAATCAGCGCCAGGACGATCAGCATCACCTGCTGCTCGTTCAGGTTGAAGGCCCCCTGCATCAGGTGCACGAGTTCCTTGACGAACAGGATGACGTAGACGCCTTGCGCGACGATCAGCCCCAGGTAAAGCGGCAGCTGAAGCCAGCGGGACGAGAACACCAGGGCGGGCAGCGGTGCCAGAGGACGAAAAGTGGGTTGGCTCACAGGCTCGATCGGGATGGGTGGGGCGCGGGGATTCTAGCCCAGCGCCAGCGCCCTGCAAGTTCAGGCGGGCGAGGTGAACAGGAAATACAGCAGCAACAGGTAGATACCGGTCATGGCGGCGGCGTCGAGGTCGGACAGGGCCTTGTCCTGGGTGATGTACTGGTGCAAGGCGTAGAACAGCGGGAACAACAACAACACCAGCATGCCGGTGGCCATGTTGATCGGGATGGCGTAAATCGCCTGACCGGTGACGAGGCCAGCCCCGCCAATC
>JANNAK010000060.1:0-11305 GCA_031384195.1 Gammaproteobacteria bacterium | reverse complement strand
TGGCGGAGCGGGATGCTGGTCAGTTGAGGCAGATGGAAGCGGATCTTCGGGCGACGCTGCCGCCGGCATCCGGGTCGTTCCGGGTTCTGCAGATTGAGGAAGAGCCGCCGGAGCACTTCCTGACGGGCGTGGAGCGGGTGCTGGACTACCTGCGGGCAGGCGACGTCTTCCAGGTCAACCTGTCCCGCGCCTGGCAGGCGCGACTGTCGGTCGGCGCCAGCACCTCTGCGATCTATCGGCAGCTTCGCATCAGCAACCCGGCGCCTTTTGCCGGCCTTGCCGTCTGGGACGACTCTGCCGTCATCAGTTCATCGCCCGAGCGGCTGGTGGAAGTTCGGGGGCGAGAGGTGCAGACGCGTCCCATCGCCGGTACCCGCCCAAGAGGAGCAGAACCGGCGGCCGACCTTGAACTCCGGACGCAGTTGATTGCCAGTCTGAAGGAGCGCGCCGAGCACATCATGCTTATTGACCTGGAGCGCAACGACCTCGGCCGTGTTTGCGAACCGGGCAGCGTGGCCGTCAGTGAGTTGATGACCGTCGAGAGCTACGCGCACGTTCACCATATCGTTTCAAATGTGCGCGGGCGGTTGCGGCCCGACATCGGACCTGGCGATGTGCTTCGCGCGGTTTTTCCGGGCGGCACCATCACCGGATGCCCGAAAATACGGGCGATGGAAATCATTGCCCAGATCGAAGGCATCGGCCGTGGCCCGTATACCGGCGCGATGGGCTACCTGGGGGTCGACGGGCGGCTGGACATGAATATCCTGATTCGGAGCCTGGTGCGCGAAGGCGAGTCACTCCATTTCCGTGCCGGCGCCGGGATTGTTTCCGATTCGGTGCCGGAGCTGGAATTGGCCGAGACCCGGAGCAAGGCGCGCGGCCTGCTCAAGGCACTGGAGGCGAAGGCATGACGCTTCGCGCCCTGTACAACGGCCTGCGCAAGGTCCCGGACCTTAGCCAAAGTCGCGCGCTCCAGTACGGCGACGGTGTCTTTCGCACCTGCCTGATACACGACGGCCTGGTGGTCGACCTTGATCGTCAGATCCGAAAGTTGGGGTCCGATGCAAGGGCGCTGGGCTTGACGCCACCGCCCGCCACGCGCCTGCGCCACGAGGCAGGAATCCTGTCGGCGCCGCATCCGCAGGCGGTATTGAAGATGATCTTGTTTCGTTCAGGACCCGGCCGGGGTTACGCCCCGCATTCGACCCGCGCCGAGCGGCTGCTGCAAGTCTCCGCGGTACCGGCGTACCCGGCCCGCTGCTGGACTCGCGGGATCCGGACGGAACGTTCACCTGTCACGCTCGGATCCCAACCGCGCCTGGCTGGCCTGAAGCACCTGAATCGCCTTGAGCAGGTGCTTGCGGCCGGCGAAATGTCGCGTGGCGTCGATGAAGTACTGATGGCCGATGACGGCGATCATCCGGTATGCGGTTCGCGCAGCAACCTGTTCTGGGTCCGGCGGCACCGACTCCACACACCGTCGCTGGAGCGCTGTGGCGTTGCCGGCCTGATGCGGGAAAAGATACTTGGGCTGGCACGACGGCGGGGGATTCCCGCCGTCGTCAGCATCGCAAGCTGGAATCAAATTGAGGATGCAGACGAGATCTTCGTGTGCAACAGCCTGGTCGGCATCTGGCCGGTCCGGCAATTCGGGGCGCGCCGCTGGAACACCCCGGGACTCGTTACCGCCGTGCTGGGCGGCGCCTTGAAACACCCGCGACTGGAGCAGCCGTGAAGCGACGCCGAAAGCGGGGCCGACCTGTCCCGGTGCTGTTGCTGCTGGTTTTCCTGGCCCTGGTTGCCGACGCCTGGAACGAACTTACCTCGCCACTGGCGCTGCAACAGGAGGTGCGCGTGGTCGTGGCCCCCGGCGCCCACCTGCGGTCGATACTGTCCGCCTGGGAGCAGCAGGGCATCCTGCGATCGGCGCGGCAGGCGCGGTATCTCGGGATTTACGCTCGCGTGGCGGGACTGGATACCGCCATTAAGTCAGGTGAGTTCGCCATACAGCCGGGCATGCGCCCGCTCGACCTGACCCGCCTGCTGGTTTCGGGCCGCGGGATCCTGCACGAGATCCGCATCATCGAGGGCTGGCAGTTCGAAGAGATGCTCGCGGCAGTCCTCGCCGATCCACGCCTTTTGCACGGCCCGCAGCCGTTGTCGGGGGAGTCGGTCATGCGGGCGCTGGGACGGCCGGATTTAGCCCCGGAAGGGCAGTTCTTTCCCGACACCTACCGATTCCCGCGGAATTCCAGCGACATGGCGCTGATGCGCCAGGCCTTTGAGGCGCAACAGAAAATCCTCGCGCAGGCCTGGGAGGGACGCGATCCGGGAATCCCGCTCGCAAGTCCAGCTGAAGCCCTGATCCTGGCTTCAATCATCGAGCGCGAAACCGGCCGGCCCTCGGAGCGAGCCGAAATTGCGGGCGTTTTTTCCCGGCGACTCCGCCTGGGCATGCGCCTGCAAACCGATCCGACGGTGATCTACGGTCTGGGTGCCGCTTTTGACGGCAACCTGCGCCGCGCGGACTTGCAGCGTGACACGCCCTTCAACACCTACACGCGCAAGGGACTTCCGCCGACCCCGATTTGCTTGCCGGGACGCGACGCCATCCATGCTGCCGTGCACCCGGCGTCGGGCGAAACCCTGTATTTTGTCGCCCGCGGCGACGGCAGCCATCAATTCTCGGCCTCGGTCGGGGAGCACAACTCCGCGGTGCGCAAATACCAACTGAGACGAAAAACCCCATGAAGCCCCCCAAGCCCACGAAGCCGGTGAAGAGGATCCGCGGCAGATTCATCGTCCTGGAGGGCGGCGAGGGTGCCGGCAAGTCCACCCAGGCCCGCAACGTGGCCCTGTGGCTGGGTGAAAAGGGACGCGACCCCGTGCTGACGCGCGAACCCGGCGGGTCGCGCCTCGCCGAGGCCATCCGGGAACTGGTGCTGCGCCCCTGGCGAGAGGGTGTCGATGGCACCACCGAGTTGTTGCTGATGTTTGCAGCGCGCGCGGCGCACCTGCGCGCCACCATCCGCCCGGCGCTGGCCGCGGGACGCGACGTGGTCTGCGACCGCTTCATCGATGCCACCTATGCCTATCAGGGCGCGGGGCGCGGGCTGCCAACGAAACAGATTGATACCCTGGCCACCATGGTCATCGGTGACCTGACACCGGATCTCATCATCCTGCTGGACGTACCGCCGGCGATCGGCTCCGAACGCGTCCAAAACCGCGGCAGCGGCAACCGGTTTGACCACGAGCAGCTGCGTTTTGCCGAAGCGGTCCGCGAAGCCTACCTGCGCCGGGCGAAGAAGGATCCCGGCCGCTACGCGATTATTGATGCCGGCGGCAAGCGCACCGACGTCACGCGCGCGATCGAGACGGTACTCGAAGCGCGCCTGTGAACCCGCTGCCTTGGCACGAGCCGCTTTGGAACCGGCTACGCACGCAGCACGCCCAGGGCCGCCTGCCGCAAGTCATCCTGCTCGCCGGTCCTCGCGGCCTGGGCAAGGACATCTTTGCCCGGCAGCTGGCGGCTCATCTCCTTTGCGAATCTGGCGGCGAGCGCGCGTGCGGGGAGTGTCGCGGCTGCGTGCAGCTGCGCGCCGCCTCGCATCCTGATGCCCTGTTGCTGTCCCCTGACGGCCTGCACTGCCTGGCGGCGCCGGACCCGGCGACGCAGGGCGGCGCGATCCAGTTGTGGGCTCCGGACAAGGACAGCAAGAAGCGCGACATCGGGGTTGACGGCATACGCAGCCTGATCGAGCGGCTCGGCCTGTCGCGCCATTACGGCGCCGCCCGGGTCGCCGTCATTTCTCCTGCCGATGCGCTGAATGCCAGTGGCGCGAACATGTTGTTGAAGACCATCGAGGAACCGTCGCCAGGCACGCACCTGGTACTGGTCTCGGAGCAGTGGCGCGAGCTGCCGGCGACCCTGCGCAGTCGCTGCCAGATCTGGCGTCTTGCCGCTCCGAAGGAAGCCCAGGTCCTGCCGTGGCTGCGAGCCCGGCATCCCGATCAGGAAGGCGCGACGCTGGCCCCGTACCTGCGCACGCCGCTGCTGGCGGCGCGCGCGCTTGAGGCCGGGGCGGCCGAGCAACGTGCGCAATGGGCGAGGGCGCTGGCGGCACCGGCCGAGAGCCCCCGGTTTCCGGCGCTCAAGCGCGAGGACGCACGGCTGGGACTGGAGTGCTGGCTGGAACTTGCCGGCGCCTGGCTGCGCCAGAGATTGGCCCCGACGGCGGGCGGGCCAACCGTTCCCGCAAACCTCGATGCCGCGGGGCTGTCGGCGCTGTCGCGGCGAATCTATGCCGGGATGCGCGGACTGGATCGCAATGGAAATCCCGCGCTCATCATGGAATCCATTATCATTCGCACTGCAGGCCACGCGGTAAAGGGAGAAAAATGGCTAGACCCGGCGGCGCACAACCCGGAATTCTGACACTCAACATCAAGGACAAGAGTGCCTTGTACGTGTCTTATATGCCGTATATCAAGAACGGGGGGCTGTTCATCCCGACCACCCGGGACTCAAAACTTGGCGACGAGGTCTTCCTGCTGCTCACCCTGATGGACAGCCCGGAACGGCTGCCGGTCGCGGGAAAGGTGGTCTGGGTCACCCCGCGCGGTGCACAGGGCAAGCGGCAACAGGGGATCGGCGTGCAGTTCAGCTCCCAGGACGGCGGCACCACCCTGAAAAAGATTGAAACCTTGCTGGCCGGTGCGCTAGGCGCGGACCGCCCGACCCACACGATGTGACTTCGGGCGCACGCCCGACATCGCCCTGAGCGACGCACAGGAACTCCAAGGGCAACGAAGGCCGGCGACGACTACTGCTTGGGCGGGATGCCCTTGTCGAGCAGAAACGCCTCGAAACCCTTTTGGGTCAGCACGAATACCGCCACCGAACTGCGGCGACCGGTATCGCAGCAGGCGATGTAGGTGGTCGCCGTGTCCAGCGTATTCAGCTTCATGCGCATCATGTACAGGGGCATGTTGATGCTGCCCGGCAGGCTGTAGTTCTGGAACTCGCTGGGCAGGCGCACGTCCAGCCACTTGGCCTTGCCGGTCTTCACCAGCTGCTCGGCTTCGGAATACGACAGCTTGCGCGACAGTGGGTCGTTTAGCAGCTGGCGAAAGTCTTCCTTGGACAGGCGCATCAGTTTGCCGTGCGTCATCATGGTGATGGTGGCATTGCGCTTGGTGTCGGAGATCAGCGCTTCCTCGCCGAAGCAGGAGCCGGTTTCCAGCTCGGCCAGGCGCACCGGCTTCTGGTTGGGCTGCTCCCGGGTGACCATGCAGCGGCCTTCCATCATCACGTAGAAAAAGTCACCGTCGTCGCCTTGTTTCACCACCACCTGGCTGGGCTCGACCCGGATCTCCTGCATCCGCATGAACATGGCCTGCAAGTTGGCCGGCGGAACCATCTGGAAGCTGGGCATCTGCAGCAGCTTGCTCATCCAGTCGCCAGCGTCCGATTCACTGCCGCTGGACAGCTCGCCGACTTCAAAGGTGCCGGTCTGGTCCCAGGTCAGCATGACATCCAGCAGGCTGGCATCGAGGGTCATGTAGCGGACGTCCGTCCCGCACTTGGCGGAGACCTTGCGGGGCGACTGGTGGGCCAGTCGGTGGAAGGAATCCGGCGTGCCGCCCGAGACCTTGCCCAGCGGCTTGCCGGAGACGTCCTCAAGGATCACGTCGCCGCTCAATACATAAAACGCTGCCTTGGCCTGCTCGCCGACCTTGAACAGATGGGCGCCGGCCTTGGCCTGTCCAATCTGGGCTTTCTTGGCCAGTTCGCGCTGGCTTTCCGGACGGAGTGCGTTAAGCGGGACGAAATTGGCGAACTGGGTCGCGTCCACCGCGTCGGAGTGTGAACTCATCTGGTTGTCCTGAACTTGAAATCGCGAACTGAGCCGTCTTTATAGCAGAATGCGCAGGGTGGAAGCACTGGATTTTCCAGTGAAAACTGGCGCTCACACGCGGCCAACTTATCGCCCGCGTCCTGGGCGGCCTGCCATTCAATAGTGTGCATAATATATATTATGTTAAATACAATATGGGTCGGCTGAGGTGGAATCGGCGTTCGTTTCGTTGACGCACCCCACCCCCGGTGCTATAACGCGCGGCCCTTATTGGTCCACACGCAGCCTGAACCTGCTCCTGGAATGAAAAAACGCCCAAGCTCGAAGAAAAAAGTCCGTCCTGCGGCCAAGCCACGGAAAACGTCCCGACCGGCTGCCAAGCCAGCCAAGACCGCCAAGAAAAAGAAGGCGCCGAGCCACGTCCGGCGCGCGGCGGCTGCGAAACCGGCGAAGCCCGCCAGGAAGGCCAAGGTCGTCGCCTCAGCGCAGAAAGTCTCGACGATGCCGACGCGGACGCGCAGCCGAAGCGCGCCGGTCTTCAACGGGCCGCTGCCTGGCGAGTCTGAAGTTCGGCGCATGGCGGATTCGGCCTACATGAACGGGGCTCAAATGGAGTTCTTCCGGCAACGGCTGCTGCAGATGCGCGCCGAAGTCGTGAACCGGGAAGTTGACGTCAAGGAACGGCTGCACCAGCGCGAGAGCTTTGCAGACCCCGCCGATCGCGCCACTGCCGAAGAAGAGCACTGGCTGGACCTGCGGCTGCGCGAGCGCGAGTCCTACCTGCTGCGGAAGATTGATGAATCGCTACAGCGCATCCGCGATCGCGAATACGGCTATTGCGAGGTCACCGGTGAGCCGATCGGGATTCCGCGCTTGCTGGCGCGGCCGACGGCGACGGTGTGCGTGGACGTCAAGGGCCAGAACGAGCAAATCGAGTCCCAGTTCCGCGACCGCTAGGGCGCCCTGCCCGGCGGCACGGTGGCCCGCGTCAGGGCCGCCTCAGCCGCCCCTGCCGCGCGTCGCAACGCGTCGGCCTCGAATCGATCGCGATCACGCACCGAGGCATAAAGCGCATCCAGTGTCCTTGACCATTCCGGGGTGGCGCGCACCTGATGATTTTCCTGCAGTGCCGTAAACAGGACGGCGCTGGCCATCGCCAGCTGCTCCGCGCTGCTGAAATCGACTCCCGCCGCACCATCCCGGTGTTCAATCAGCAGTTGCTGCAAGCCTTGACGTAACCGGGATTTCCTCAAGGCCGCGTCGAGCAATCGGGGCCGCACAGACTGCGCCAGCAATTCCGCCAGTTCGCGGGCGCGGGACTGCTGCTCGGCAGCGGATGCCTGGGAGGCGGCGTGCAGGTCCGCCAGCGCCTGGCGCCATCGGGTGGCCAGTTCCGGATCCACCACCGCAAGCCACGACGCCAGCATCCGCATGGGGGTGTCCGCGAGTCGCACGGCGCCGGGGCCCAGCGGGGTCGCCAGGCCGGCTTGCCAGCGGGGCACCAGAAGGGAGTGGTGGCAGGCGTTGCAATCAAAGTCGGCCAATTCCGGAAATCGGCCGGGCGCGGGGGCCGCGAGCAATTGGTCCAGGTGCAAGGCCGCCGACGCCAGTTGCCCCTCAATCCACTGCCCGGCCGCATCCGCGGCGCCCTTTCTCGCGGCGTAATCGGCATCCGCGACATGGTGCGGCGGCATCACGGTCATGTAGGTATCGAGCTCGAAACGGGGCGGCGGATGACCGGCGGCCATCAAGCGATGTGTCATCGGCCTTCCGGCGTCACCCTGGTGGCAGGACAGGCAGAGCGTGGCGCGGGCCTGCGGTTCCCAAAGCGGATACAGCCCCGCCCGCTTGCGCAATTCATTGTTTTGGTAGCCGGCGCTGTGCGGAGCGAGCCAGCGCGCCGCCCCGCCGTGGCAGGCTTCGCAACCAACGCCGTCGGACAACTTGTGCCCAACGCCCCGAAGTTTGGTCGGCGGCGCATCCGCATGGCACGCCAGGCATTCGCCGGCTTCCCAGGCGCGCGGCAAGCCCAGATTTTTTGCTATTCGGCTTGATCGATCGTTGCGCAAGCTGGCGTAGGCCCGAGCATGCGCATCCTGTCGCTGCCACAGGAGGTACTCGCCCTGGGAGATGCCGACGCCCGGAAACGGCCGTGTGGTGCCGTGGCAGGTGCTCCCGGCGCAACTGGCCACGCCAAGATGCGCCGCCGGTGGCGGCGCTTCAGCGAGTGCTGGAGTAACGGCGAATTCAAGCGCCGCAGTGACCATGACACCCGAGAAAAATCGTACAGCCGTGACGGAAAGCTTCATTTTCGGCTTGATTCCGGGTTACCGGGCATTCTAGGCTGCAGTTGGGGACGAGGGTCAAGCCTCTCCTGGAGGCGATGCAAGGGATGGCAGCGTTCAAGATTGCGGTGGTTGGATCCGGCCCCTCGGGACTGTCGGCGGCGGCCCGTGCCGCCGAGTCCGGCATCAGCCATGTGTTGCTGGAGGCCGAGGCCCACCTCTCGAACACTATTTTCCGGTACCAGAAGGGCAAGCACATCATGGCCGAGCCGCAGGTACTGCCTCTGCGCAGCCCCCTGCAGTTTTACGCCGGCCGCCGCGAACAGATTCTGGCGGCCTGGGCCCGCGGCGCCGCCGGACTCAAGTTAAACGTGCTGCTGAAATCGGGCGTGAAGAGCATCGGCGGTTCCAAGGGCGATTTCCAGCTGACGCTCGTGAATGGCGTGGTGGTACGTGCAGAGACCGTGGTCCTCGCCATTGGGCTGCAGGGCAACTTGCGCAAGCTCGGCTGCCTTGGCGAAGACCTGCCGCAGGTCCAGTACCAGCTGGACGACCCGGCCGAGTACCGGGACGAGGCAATCGTGATTGTCGGCGCCGGCGATGCAGGCATCGAAAACGCAATGGCCCTGCGCGGCCACAATCGCGTCACCATCCTGAACCGGGACAGCGAGTTCACCCGCGCCAAGGACGCCAACAATGCGGCGGTGCTCAAGGCGATCGAAAAGGGCGAGATGAGCTGCCTGTACCAGAGTTCGATCAAGGGCGTGGAGGCCCTCCCCGACCGCCCGCGCTTGCGCCTGACGATCAAGACCGCAACCGGCGAGCGGCCCCTGGAGTGCGATCGGGTCATTGCCCGGCTCGGTGCCATGCCGCCGCGCAAGTTCGTTGAGGCCTGCGGGATCCAGTTCCCCAGTGCGGACCCGAACAGCGTCCCGGCGGTCTCGCCGAACTACGAATCCAATGTGCCAGGGCTGTACATCATTGGCGCCCTCGCCGGCTTCCCGCTGATCAAGCAGGCGATGAACCAGGGTTACGAGGTTGTTGAATTCATCCAGGGCAACCCGGTGGAGCCGGCCGACACGCCGCTATTACGGGAGAAGTTCTCGGGCGTCTCCCACTGGGGCGACGTGAACGAGGCGATTTCGCATATCCAGAAAGCGGTGCCGGTGCTGCAACCGCTGACGCCGCTCCAGATCCGCGAATTCCTGCTGGACAGCGAGATACGCACGCCGACGGCCGGCGAGGTGATCTTCGAGAAGAACGATTACACCAATTCGTTCTACTCCATCGTCGAAGGCGAGGTTGAGATCGACCTCGGTGGCGACCGCAGCATCCGGCTTGGCCCCGGCGAATTCTTTGGCGAAATGAGCCTGATTTCCGGGCGGCGGCGCAGTGCCACGGTCCGGGCAGGCTCCGGTTGCGCCGTGATCGAGACGCCCCGCCGGTCGATGAACAAGCTCATTGCCTCGGTCGCGGACGTCAAGCGGGTGCTGGATGAAACCTACATTCGCCGGGCGATCCAGGCGCAGATCGCGCCGGGGGTGCCCTCCGAGGCCCTGCGCGGCGTCATCGAAACGGCGCGGATCGAGCACTTCAAGGCCGGCGAGGTCCTGTTCCGCCAGGGCGATCTTGGCGATTGCCTGCACCTGATTCGGCGCGGATCGGTTGAGGTCTCGGTGGATATTGCTGGCCGTCAGGTCGTCCTGGCTTACGCCCCGGCCGGCCAGTACGTGGGCGAAATGGCGCTGGTTTCCGACCTGCTGCGTACCGCCACGGTCCGGGCGGCCGTTGCCACCGAAACCGTGCGCGTCGATGGCGAGACCTTCAAAGCGTTGCTGGAAGAACGCCCCGAAATCCGCGAGCGCGTCGCCCAGGTCTACCAGGACCGGCTGACTTCCTCGGTGCAGGCCCAGCGGCATCCGCCCGACAACGTCATCAGCTTTCTGTTGCAGCAAGGCGTGGGAGAAGCCACCGACGTGCTGCTGATCGACGAGTCGCTGTGCGTCCGGTGTGATCAATGCGAGAAGGCCTGCAGCGACACCCACGGCAATGTTTCCCGCCTCGACCGCGAGGCCGGCGCCACCTACCAGCAACTTCACGTCCCCACCTCGTGCCGACACTGCGAACATCCGCACTGCATGAAGGACTGCCCGCCCGATGCCATCCGGCGATCGGCCGGCGGCGAGGTCTTCATCACCGACAGTTGCATTGGCTGCGGCAACTGCGAACGGAATTGTCCCTACGGTGTGATCCAGATGGGCGTGGTCTCGCCGGATCGCCCGAGCCTGTGGCGCTGGATGCTGTTTGGCGGTGGCAAGGAGCCCGGCTTGTTCGAACCCGCCATCCAGGACAAGAACGCAAAGAAGGCGGTGAAGTGCGACATGTGCAAGGACCTCCCCGGCGGTCCGGCCTGCGTACGGGCCTGTCCCACGGGTGCGGCATTGCGGGTCAGTCCCGAGCAATTCATGCACGTGGCGCAATCCCGGTGACGCCCGGCCATGCATGAATCCTTCCTGCGGCATGAGCGATTTCGCTACCTGAAGTTGGCGTGTGCAATGGGCGCCGTATCGGTCCTCGCCTACGCATGGCACTCACCGGCCTACGGCGCCAATGGCGGCACATGGCTGGGCTACACCCTCGGGACCATCGGGGCGCTGCTGATCCTGTGGCTGACGGCGCTGGGCATCCGCAAGCGCCGCTACCGGTCAAGCTTGGGCACGCAACGTGGCTGGACCTCGGCACACGTCTACTTCGGCGCGGTGCTGCTGTTGGTCGCGACGTTGCACACCGGCTTCCAGTTCGGCTGGAACGTGCACACGCTCGCCTACGCGCTGATGGTGGCCGTCATCCTCAGCGGCTTTTATGGCGTAATCGCCTATAGCCGCTATCCGCGCCTGATCACCGAAAATCGCGCGGAATCGAACCGTGAGGCGTGGCTGGCGGAAATCTTTGACTTGAATGAATCCGCCGTCGCCCTCGCCGACCGCATTTCGCCGGAGGTACACCGCATCGTCGTGCGCGCAGTGGCGCGACAGCGCATCGGGGGCAACTGGTGGCAACAAGTCTTGTCCGGAACCGCCAAGGAAGCCGACACGGAATTGCTTGCCGTCGGCAACATCCTGCGCCAGAGACTCAGCGTCTCGGCGCGCGCGCCCA
>JANNAK010000048.1:0-3147 GCA_031384195.1 Gammaproteobacteria bacterium | reverse complement strand
GTCAAGCGCGGTCGCCTCGACATTGACGGTTCGACGATCAGCGACAACACCGCAACCGGCGTGGGCGGCGGCATTTACCTGGACACCGAGTCCGCGACCGGTGGCAGCCTGCGGATGGAAAACGTAACGGTCTCCACCAATGCCGCGGCACAGGGCGGCGGCATCGGTGCGAAGTCGGACAATTCCAAGGCGTCGTGGGTCACGTTCAGCACAATCACCCGGAACACGGCAACGACCGCCGGCGCGGGCGGCGGCATCCGTGCGCAAGCCGCTGCCACGATAACGTTCCCCGGCAACCTGTCCAATCCGTTCACCAGCAACATCGTCGCCAACAACTTCTCGCCGAACGGCGGCACGATCAACAACTGTTCCGCCGCCATCACGCACACCGACACGGCCAATTCCGGCTACAACCTGACGGACAACGCCAGCTGCGGATTCACGCAGGCGAGCGACCGCGTCGTTACCACAGCCAACCTCAAGCTCGCGGGGCTCGCCGCCAATCCGGCGGCCCTGAAAAAAACGCATGCCTTGCAGGCCGGCAGCGCGGCGATCGACGCCGGCAACCCGAACTGGGTCGGCGGCGCGACGGTAGATGACGAGCGTGGCGCCAACCTGCAGGACGGCAACCTCGACAACTCCGGCAGCGATCCGCTGCGCGACATCGGCGCCTATGAGTTCGGCGGCTTCGGCCTGATCCAGTTCGCGTTCGCCACCGGGAACAATTTCAACGTCGACGAGGATAACGGTCCGGCCGTTCTGCTGATTCATCGCTATGGCCAGGGCACTGCCGCGAGCACGACGCCGACCGTGGCGTTCTCCACCAGTAACGGCACCGCGACGGCGGGCAGCTGCGGTACGGCGGGCAGCGACTACACGGCGCTCGCTTCCAATACAACCTTCTCCTTCGCCGCGTCGGGCCTCACGCAGTTCGACCAGACGGCGAGCATCACGATCTGCAACGACTCGGACCCCACCCCCCCGGAAGCGAACCAGACCTGCAACATTGCGCTCACCAAGCCCGCGACCGAGACGGTGGGCTACGACCTCGGGCCGCTGGCCACCGGCACGACGACAATCGTCAATACCGAGAACGGCACCTTTCAGTTCGCCCCGTTGGCTTACGCCGCCAACGAAGGCGATCCGGGTTCCAGCGGCAGCGTCACCCTGACCATCAGCCGCACGGTCGGCAGCAAGGGTGCGGTTCGCGTGAATTATGCGACCCAGGATGACCCGAATTGCAGCGGCGTGACGTGCGCCACGGCGAACACGGACTACACCAGCGTCAACAGCTTCGTGGATTTTGCCGACGGTGAAACCAGCACGACCGTCAATATTCCCTTCATCGGTGATACCGCCGACGAGCCGGGCGCTGGCGAGAACTTCCAGGTCAAGCTCAACAGCGTCAGCTGCATGGGCCTGCCGGCCGGTCGCACCTGCGACGCGAAGTTCATCGGCAACACCAACGACCCGACGCGCTTTGCCACGGTCACCATCATTGACGATGACGCGGCGGTGCCTGGCTCGCTGCAGCTCGAGTTCGGTCAGTACACGGTGAACGAGTCGAGCGTCACACTAACCGTCAAGGTCAAGCGTGTGGGCGGCAAGGACGGCGCGGTCGGCGTCACCTACGGCGCGACTGACGGCACCGCGACCCAGACCCCGGGTCCGAACCAGGACTACGCGCTCGCGGGCAGCCCGCCGAACACCTTCACGCTGAGCTGGGGCAACCAGGACAACGCGGACAAGACTTTCGCCGTCACGCTGATCAACGACGCCAACCGCGAATCGGACAAGGCGTTCACACTGAACCTGACCAGTCCCACGGGCGGAGTCGGAGTGGCGCTCGGCAGCCCGAACACTGCGGCGGTGACCCTGGTTTCCGACGAACAGCCGCGCTTCGAGTTCAACGCGGCGACTTACACGGTCCAGGAAACCGGCACGATGGCGACCCTGACGGTTACCTCGGACCCCTTCACCGGCCCGAGCGTAACGGTTCCGTTTTTCACGCAGAACGGAACGGCCACCTCACCGGTTGATTACGCCGGTGTGGACCAGGCGGCACCCACGACCCTGACGTTCGATGGCAGCGGCGCGAGCAACACCGTCAACATCCCGATCAGCAGCGACAGCGCAGTGGAAGGCAACGAAACCTTCACGGCGCACTTGGGCACTCCCGTGGGTGGCGGCACCATCGCCGGCACCAATCCGGCCACGGTGACGATCGTGGATCCCACCGCGGTGCGCTTCACCGCCTCCAGCTTCGCCAGTGCCAGTGAGGCCAACGCCAGCACGATCACGGTCAGCGCCGAGCGCGTCGGCAACCTCAACGGCATGGTCTCGGTGACCTTCACCATCGCGGAATGCGCCAACCCGGGCTGCGCCACGGAATCCGTCGACTATACGCGGGCCGGTGGGTTCACCGGCACCCTGCAATGGAATGACATGGAAGCCGGCACCAAGAGCTTCACTCCCCCAATCACCGTCTTCGGCGACACGGAGATCGAGGGGAACGAAACGATTGATGTCAGCCTCAGTCCCGGCATGGGGAGTCCTGCTGTCGGCTTTCCGGCGACGGCCGTCGTCACCGATGACGACTACCGCTTCGAGATCCTCGACGCCAGTCCGCTGTCAGTGGGCGAGGGCGCAGGCAATGCGACGGTCCAGGTGCGGCGCGTCGGCTCGACGCTCGGCGCGGCCAGTGTCGGTTTCGCCACCGCTAACGGCACCGCCACCGCCGGATCCGACTACACCCAGACCCAGTCGCCGCCAGCGCTGAGCTGGAATGCCGGCGAAGGCGGATTCAAGGCGATCACCGTGCCGGTCACGGACGATTCTATCGACGAATCGAACGAGACGTTCACGGTTGCGCTAAGCAGTCCCTCGAACAACGTCAGTGGCGAGACGACTCCGGTCATGGGTTCGCCGCTGACCGTGCAAATCGCCGACAACGATGCTGTGACAGTGGCCTTCTCAACCGCGGCCCAGACGGTAGGCGAGAACGCCGGCACGGTGACGGTGACGGCGTCGCGCACTGGCGCGACCACCTTCGACATCGCCATTCCGTACACGGTGAGCGGCGGAGCAGCCAACCCGTCCGACCACAATGCCGCCAACGGCAGCATCACCATTCTGGCCGGCAACACA
>JANNAK010000253.1:0-2990 GCA_031384195.1 Gammaproteobacteria bacterium | reverse complement strand
CGTCTTCCTGCAGGGCGGCGGTGACGATGTCCTCGACCGAGCGGTTGTGGCCCAGGTGGATGACCTCGGTACCTTCCTGCTGCAGCAGGCGGCGGATGATGTTGATGCTGGCGTCGTGGCCGTCGAAAAGTGCCGCCGCCGTCACAAATCGCAGCGGGCTGCTGGCGGGGCGGGGTTCGATCTGTTTGGCAGGACGGGACATGGATCGGCTTGGGTGTGAGCTCAATGCGGGCAATTGTAGCTGTGGGCGGGGTCGGGCGCGGGGTCCCCCGGCAAGCCCGCAGTAGGTTAAAATTTGCTCAGGGGGCAACAAAAAACAAATGCACCCATGAGGAGACACGTGCCGCGTTTCGCTGATGAGCGATATGCCGAGCAGCGGCAGAAGGGATTCGCTGTGCTGAAGTTCGAGCCGGAACTGGAAACGGAGTACCGAAACTCCTACATCGCGCTCAACGCCAATCGGCTGCGGCTCGCGTATACCGTCGGTATCGTCGCCGCCCTGTCGTTCGTGCTCCTGGACCTGGCGACATTCCAGATGCTGCCGCTCTTCAGCCACGTCGTGCTGCTGTCCGTCACCATTCCGTCGCTGGCCGCCCCGGTGGCTGCAACCTGGCTGAACGGGGCGGGCGAAACCGTCCAGCGCTACACCTTTTATTGCAGCCTCGTGTTGTGTGTCAGCGTCGTGGTGGTGGTTGAGCTGGGTCGTACCGCCAGGCCCCTGTTCCCGTACGAGGCCCTGCTGCTGGTGGTGTTGTACGTCTACCTGGTAACCGGATTGCTGTTCTTGCAGGCGACATTCGTCGGCTGGAGCGTCGTGGCGCTGTTCGTGCCGATTGAGTTGTGGTGGGCCGAGTCGCGCCAAACGCTCGTTTACGAAGTGTTCTACCTGGTCGTCGCCAACGTTATCGGAATGATCGGCAATTACATCCTGCAGTACGATTCGCGGAAGGCCTTCCTGCTGCAGAGCGAACTGTGGCTGCGCGCGGTGCAGGACCCCCTGACCGGAGCCCTCAACCGTCGCGAGTTTTGCAACCGGCTGGACATCGCCTGGGCGGTGGCGCAGCGAGAGAAGGTGCCGCTGGGCCTGATGCTGGTCGACCTCGACCAATTCAAGCAGGTCAACGATAGCTACGGCCATCCGGCGGGTGACTTGGCGCTGCGGGCGGTGGCCGAGGCCCTGCTCGCCTGCGCGTTGCGGCCGCTGGACGCGGTCGGTCGCTACGGCGGCGACGAGTTCATTGCGGTCTGGTACGACGTTGACTCGAAGTGGCTGGAAGCGCTGGCGAAGGACCTGCCCGCGCGCGTGGCAGCTTGTCAGCTCACCGGCGCCGCCAGCGCAATCCGGCCCTGCATCAGCGGTGGCGCGGTCCGGGCGCATCCGCGACCCGGCCTGCGGCCGCAGGACGCCATTGACCTCGCGGACTGCAAGCTCTACCAGTGCAAGCGCGCCGGTGGCGGCACCATTGCCACCGGCGTGCTGGCCCCACCGGCGGCGGCGGTTTGAAGCTTCCGGGCGTCTCCTTTCGGCACTTGCCGGGACTGGCGTCCGCCCTGGCGCTGGTTGCCTGCGCGACGGTACCGCCCGAAATTCACGATAGCGGCATTGCCGAATGCCGCGCGCATTTCCTCGCCCTGGACGCCGACACCGCGACCGATGGCATTCGCGATGCGGGTGCCTACCGGATTCCCGGCTTTCCCTACCTGCGCAGCAACCGCTTCCTGTCGTCTTTTTCCGGCGGCCTGGACAGCGCCCGCTTCGAAGCCTGGGTCGAGCACCTGCGGCAGTACGGATTGCAATCGCGCCAGTCGGAGCTGCGCAACCTGGGCAGCGACGAGGTCGCGAGCGAACTGCGGCAACTGGACCGCTGTGGCGCCGCCTGGGCGCGGCGCGACCTTGCCGATCCACTGCGGCGACTGGAATTGCAGCGCCGCAGCGCTGTTCCGGATGACTATTCGACGCTGCAGCGGATGCTGGGCTTGTATCCGCTGAGCGCGCCGTTCGTGAAGCTGGGCGCGGCTCGCCTCCAGTCCAGGGTGGCGGCGGATTTTGCCCAGCCGCTGGATGCGCTGGAGTCGCCGGGTGAATTGATTCGCTGGCAGGCGGCAAAGGCACCGGCGGCCAGTGCGCGCGAAATCGCGCACTGGCTGGTGCAGCCGACGCCGGACGTGCTCGGCATTCCCGCGCTGTCGGAGGAACAATGGTGGCGGATGGCGGCCACCTACGCCCCGGTGTTCTGGATTGAAAACGGCGGGGCCTACGACCGGCCCGGCAGCATCGGCCTGGTCAACGGCCGCGCCGAGTTGAAGCCTGGCGAGCCGGTGACTTACTTCCAGCCGGGTTACACGCGGTTTGCCGGCCGGGTGCTGCCGCAGCTGAATTATGTGATGTGGTTTTCCGAGCGCCCCCGGCAGGGCTGGCTGGATTCCTACGCCGGCCGGCTGGACGGCCTGGTCTGGCGCGTGACCCTGGGTCTTGATGGAATGCCGCTGTTCTACGACACCATCCATCCCTGCGGCTGCTATCACCAGGTTTTCCCGGTGCAGGAATTGCAGCAGCGGCCGGCGACCGACTTCTGGCAGGAAGGCGTGCAAATGCCGCAGGTGGCGCCGCCCGGGCCGGTCGCGCTGCGGGTTCGCAGCGCCGACCATTTCGTGCGCCGGATCGTGCCGGTGGCCGAGGCCGCCGGCGAGTCGCGGGACTACCAATTGCGCGATTACCGCGAACTGCTCAGCCTGGCGGACGGCGAGCGCCGTCGCAGCCTGTTCTGTGCCGACGGCCTTGTTTGCGGCACCGAGCGTGGCGAGCGATTCTGGCTGTGGATCACCGGCGTGGAGAGCCCCGGTGCAATGCGGCAGCTGGGCCGGCACGCCACCGCCTTCGTCGGTCGCCGGCATTTTGACGACGCCGATTTGTTCGAGAGGTTGTTCGTCGCGCCCTGATCGTTGGCTGACAGCGGCTTCAGCGTTTACGAGCGTAGAATGGTGCGCTC
>JANNAK010000234.1:0-18009 GCA_031384195.1 Gammaproteobacteria bacterium | reverse complement strand
CTCAAGGCACTGCAAGGAATGATCTGGCGGCAGGGCTACCAGGCCGGCGAGCTCAAGGGCCACGTCTATCCGGATACGCCCGACTACTTGCGTCGCTGGCACGACGCCGGCAAGAAGCTTTACGTGTACTCGTCCGGCTCGGTCGAGGCGCAAAAACTGATCTTTGGCCACAGCGACGCCGGCGATCTGACGCCCTTGTTCTCCGGGTATTTCGACACGCGCATCGGTGGCAAGCGCGAATCCTCCTCTTACGCTGCAATCCTGCGCGAGATCGGCTTCGGTGGTGAGTCGGTCCTGTTCCTTTCGGATATCGGCGAGGAGCTGGATGCCGCGCGGGAGTCCGGAATGCGGACCTGCCAACTGTTGCGCGATGCCACGACGCGTGTCGCGCCGGCGCATCCCTCGGCGCGGGACTTCTCCGCGGTCAGCGTCTAGGCGCCCGTTCGACTGCGACCTCCAGCTGCAGAAGACGCTGCAGCATTTCCCGGAACGGCTCGGTCGTGCCGGTGGTGAAAAACCGGTGCGGCGCCGTGCGGTCCGTTGCCGTGTTCTCCAGGCCGCGCTCAGCGAGGACCCGCCCAAGCTGGCGGGCGACGGCGGGCGCCGGATCGATGATTTCCACCGCCGGTCCGAGGATGTCGGCGATCTGTCTTGCGACGAACGGGTAATGGGTGCAGGCCAACACCAGCGTATCGGCACCGCCCTGCTGGATCGGCAGCAGCAGGCCCCGCAACAGGGCGATCGTGGTGGGATGGTCCGGGCGGTGCCCCTCGATCCGCTCCACCAACCCGGCGCAGGGCTGGTTGATCACCTTGACGCCATGGGCGAACCGGGACACCGCGTCGGCAAACATCCGTCCCTGCAGGGTGCCGGGCGTGGCCATAACCCCAACCACGCGGCTGCGGCTGCGTTCGGCCGCCGGCTTGACCGCTGGCTCCATGCCAACAAACGGAACTTCCGGGTGTCGCGCGCGCAGCTCCTGGAGTGCCGCCGCCGAGGCCGTGTTGCAGGCCACGACGATGAGCTTGCAGCCTTGCTGCAACAGGAATTCCACATTGGCCTGCGCCAATGTCAGCACGTCGGCTGCGGGCTTGGGGCCGTAGGGCAGGTGGGCCTGGTCGGCAAGATAAACCGTGGACTCGTCCGGCAATTGCTGTCGGATCTCGCGCCAGACCGTAAGCCCGCCAATACCGGAGTCGAAGACGCCAACCGGACGCCGGTCGCTCACGGGCTGAGGATGGCCGACCAGTCGGCACTGGGGTCGCCGATCACGGCGAACGAGGGATTCAGCAGCGACTCCTTCTGGTTGTAGGCCAGCGGCATGCGCTCGGGCAGCTGCCAGACCACGCCGCCGGCTTGCTCGACCACGCACTGGCCTGCGGCGGTGTCCCACTCCGAGGTCGGGCCGGTACGGGGATACAGGTCGGCGCTGCCTTCGGCGACGAGGCAAAACTTCAGCGAACTGCCGCGGCTGACCGAGTCATGCGCCGGGGCATTGGCCAGCAACACGTCCAGCGCTGGATCGCGGTGCGAACGGCTGGCGACAAACGTCGGCCTCGCGGGCAGCGTGCGTGTGCGCAGCGGTTGACGGCGATCGCCATCCACTCGGAAGGCGCCCTGGCCTTGCGCAGCACCGTAGGTCAGGTTCAGGGCGGGCGCGTGGACCACGCCCATGACCGGCCGACCCTGGTCAATCAATGCGATGTTGACGGTGAACTCCCCATTGCGCTTGACGAATTCGCGGGTGCCGTCGAGCGGATCCACCAGCCAGTAGCGCGACCACTGGCATCGGGTGTCGAAGGGGATGTCTACGCCCTCCTCGGACAGCACCGGCAGTTTCGGTGCCAGCTGTTCCAGCGCATCGACGATGTGGCGATGCGCCGCCAGGTCGGCCTGTGTCAGCGGGCTGTTGTCATCCTTGTGCTCGACGGCGAAGTCCGAGTGGTAGACGCGGAGGATTTGTTCACCGGCGTCCCGGGCAATGTCCAGGAGGCGGTCGAGCAGTCGGCTTTCGGTCACGGCGATCGGCGGAAAGGTGCAAAGCTATGATAGGTCATGCGCGCATCCGTAGACTGGAGCCGGGTCGATCATGTGCTGTTGGACATGGACGGCACCGTGCTGGACCTTGCCTTCGACAACTACTTCTGGGGCGAGGTGGTGCCGCAGGCCTATGCCGACAGCCGCGAGATCTCATTTGAGCAGGCGGCGGCGGTGCTGGACCCGCACTTTGAGTCGCTGCGCGGCACGCTGGCTTGGTATTCCCTCTCGCACTGGAGCCGCCTCACGGGTCTGGACCTGACGGCGCTAAAGTGCCAGCACCGCGAACGGATTGCGCCGGTCCCGGGCGCCGAGGCATTCCTGGACGGTCTGGAGCGCCGCGGACTGCGGCCCTGGGTGGTCACCAATGCCGATCCGGCCGTGCTCGACATCAAGCTGCTGCACACCGGCCTCGCCGGCCGGTTCGAGCACATCGTCAGTTCCCATGCGCTGGACGCGCCAAAAGAAGACCCGGCGTTCTGGTCGCGACTGCGGCGTGATTTCCCCCACGATCCGGCGCGCGCGCTGTTCGTGGATGACAGTCTGCCGGTGCTCACAGCCGCGAGTGCCGCGGGCATCGGGCAGGTGATCGGAATTCGCTGGCCCGATTCGCGCCGGCCGCCGCGGGATATTCCCGGCGTTCCCTCGGTGGACCGACTCGCCGACCTGTTACCGGTGCCGGCGCGGCGGGCCTGAGGGTCGCTTTCCGCCACCGGGGCGTCCGCCGCCCGGGCGCCCGCCGCCGGGCCGGCCGGTGAACTTGCGCGGCGGTCGTGCGGTGCGGACGAAGTCCTTGGCCAGCAGGCTGTCGGCTGCATCCATCAAAGGAAGGCGCATGCCGATGTAGCGCTCAATGTCCGGCAGGGAGTAGACGTAAGTTTCGCAGCACAGGGTGATGGCGTCGCCCGACTGGCCGGCACGCGCGGTACGGCCGATGCGGTGCACGTAGTCCTCGGCGTCCTGCGGCAGGTCGTAATTGATGACGTGCGAGACCGCCGGAATGTGCAGGCCACGGGCCGCAACGTCGGTGGCGACCAGCACCGGTAATTTTCCGTCCTTGAATTCCTGCAGCAACCGCTCGCGCTTGTTCTGCGGGACGTCACCGGAAATGGTCTGGGCGTTGAAGCCATTGGCCTGCAGCGAAATTTCAACGTGCTCGGCGTCGCGTTTCATGTTGACGAAGATCAGCGTGCGGGTGGGCGCGTGGTGACGCAGCAACCCGACCAGCATCGGCAGCTTGTCCTCGTTGGACACGTGGACCATGCTCTGGCGCACGCGGTCGGCCGTAACCTGTTCCGGCTTGATCTCGATCTTGGTCGGGCTGTTCATGTGCTCGTAGGCCAGTTCAAGCACGCGGTGCGACAAAGTGGCCGAGAACAGGTAATTCCGGCGCTGGGCTGGCGGCGGCATCTTGCGCAACAGGTAGCGGATGTCGGCAATGAAGCCGAGGTCGAACATGCGGTCGGCCTCGTCCAGCACCACCACCTCAATGTGCTTTAGGGCGTAGACGTGCTGCTTGAAGTAATCGATCAACCGTCCCGGAGTGCCAATCAGGATGTCCACGCCAGCGGCGATCTGTTCCCGCTGCGATTCATACCCGGTGCCGCCGTAGCACACCGCCAGCCGCAAGCCGGTCTTGGCGCCGAGCAACTCGGCATCCTTGTAGATCTGGATCGCCAGTTCGCGGGTCGGCGCCAGCATGAAGGCGCGTGGCCACACGTCCGGGGCGCGCGGGTTATTCAGCAAATGATCCATGGTGGCCAGCAGGAAGGCGGCAGTCTTGCCGGTGCCGGTCTGGGCCTGCCCGGCGATGTCCATGCCCTTCAGGGCCAGTGGCAGGGTCTGCGCCTGGATTGGCGTGCAGTTGGAAAATCCCATCTCCGCCAGTCCTTCGCGAAGCGTGGGGTGCAGCGGCAGGCTGGCGAACGTGGTGTCACTCAGGTGATCAGGGCGCAAAGCGTTATCTCGTTGGACTAGCGGTAGGTCCGGTTCGCCGCCCCTGCGGCTTCAGCGGCGGCAGGGCGGCGGGAAAATTCCGGACAGTTGCAATGTAGGGTCGAATCGGCTCAAATACGCCCAGTGATGCGGCGGAACGGCGGACGGGTTTCTAAAAACACCGGCGCCGGATGAATAAAACCCCCCGTCGCCATTCCTCAAGTTTAATCAATTCAGTCTTCCCCCGTTGCGCTTTTTGCGCACGGCCCGTGCAGGCACGGGTTTCCCCACACCGGTCATTGAGCCCCCATGAGCGCAAACATAACCGCCGTTACCGACCAATCCTTCGAGCAGGACGTGCTGAAGTCCGACCTGCCGGTCCTGGTGGATTTCTGGGCAGAGTGGTGTGGCCCGTGCCGCCAGATTGCCCCGATCCTCGAACAGGTCGCGGCGGAGTCCGCGGGCAAGCTCAAGATCGTCAAGCTCAACGTTGACGAGAACCCGCAAACGCCGCCGAAATTCTCCATTCGCGGCATCCCGACGCTGATCCTGTTCAAGGACGGCAAGCCGGCCGCCACCCAGGTCGGCGCCGTCGCCAAGACCCAGCTCGTCGCGTTCGTCGCGCCGCACCTTCACACCGCCTGAACCCAAACCATTACTCCATGAAACCTCGCCGTCATCACCGCCATAATCAACAGCGCCAAAACCCCAACCAGAACCCGCAGCAGCAGTACATCAATCCGGGTGCCCAAGGTGCCCAAGGTGCCCAGGGTGGCCAGGGCGGCCAGGGCGGCCAAGGTGCCCAGGGTGCCCCAGGCCAGCCGTATCCGGACGAGGATTTCTTCGAGGAAGACGTCCCTGCGCTGAATCCGGACGGCACTCCGGCGCCGCCGCCGAAAATCCTCAACATGACCGAGCTGCGGCGAAAGTCGGCGACCGAGCTCCTCGAATTGGCGACCTCGCTGGGCATCGAGAACATTGCCCGGACCAAGAAACCAGACATCGTCTTCAACCTGCTCAAGGCCGCGGCCCGCCGTGGCGAGCACATCTACGGTGACGGCGTGCTCGAAATGCTGCAGGACGGCTACGGCTTCCTGCGCTCGCCGGACAGCTCCTATGTGGCCGGCCCGGACGACATTTACCTGTCGCCCTCGCAGGTGCGCCGCTTCAACATGCGGACCGGCGACACGATTTCCGGCCGCGTGCGCGCCCCGCGTGACAACGAGCGCTACTTCGCGCTGGTCAAGGTGGACACGATCAACTTCGAGCCGCCCGAGGCGAGCAAGAAGAAGGTCAACTTCGAGAACCTGACGCCGCTGTTTCCGGACGAGCAGTTCAAGATGGAGCGCGGCAACGGCACCACCGAGGACATCACCGCCCGCATCATCGACCTGGTGGCGCCCTTCGGCAAGGGCCAGCGCGGCCTGATCATCTCGCCGCCCAAGGCCGGCAAGACCATCATGCTGCAGAACATCGCGCAGTCGCAGATGGCGAACTACCCCGATGTCTACCTGATCGTCCTGCTGGTGGACGAGCGGCCCGAGGAAGTCACCGACATGCAGCGCACGGTGCGCGGCGAAGTCATTGCCAGCACATTTGATGAACCGGCCACCCGCCATGTGCAGGTCGCCGAGATGGTGATCGACAAGGCGCGCCGCCTGGTCGAGCACAAGCGTGACGTCGTCATCCTGCTGGATTCAATCACGCGTCTGGCGCGTGCCTATAACACCGTCGCGCCCAGCTCCGGCAAGGTGCTGTCCGGCGGCGTCGACGCCAATGCGCTGCAGAAGCCCAAGCGCTTCTTCGGCGCCGCACGCAATATCGAGGAAGGCGGCTCGCTGACCATCATCGCCACCGCGCTGGTCGACACCGGCTCGAAGATGGACGAGGTGATTTACGAAGAGTTCAAGGGCACCGGCAACATGGAAGTGCACTTGGAGCGCCGCATCGCGGAAAAGCGCGTGTTCCCGGCGATCAACATCAACCGCTCGGGTACCCGCAAGGAAGAGCTGATGGTGGACCCGTCACAGCTCAACAAGATCTGGATCCTGCGCAAGCTGCTGCACTCGATGGACGAATTGGCGGCGATGGAGTTGCTGTACGACCGCATGAAGCAATCCAAGACCAACGAGGCGTTCTTCGACTCCATGAAGCGGAATTAGGATTAGTACCGACAGCTTCGCTGCGGTACTAATTCCGCAGATTGCAGCGTCGCATAAAGCGCGACGCTGAATCTGCGGGTGGGTCGGCTAAGCCGACCCTTTCCGGGCAATGGCGCGGTAGCCGATATCGGTCCGGTGGTGCTCGCCGTCCCAAGAGATCAAGTCAACTGCGGCATAGGCGCTTCTCTGTGCCTGCGCGACATCCGCGCCCAACGACACCACGCACAGAACGCGGCCGCCGGACGTGACCACCTCGCCGTTCTTGAGTGCCGTCCCGGCGTGAAACACCTTCGCCGAATCCGGAACGGTGTCGAGGCCGGCGATGGCGTCGCCCTTCCTGACGCTGGCGGGGTACCCCGCCGCGGCCATCACCACGCCCAGTGCCGGGCGCGGATCCCACTCCGCCGTGACGCGGTTCAGCTGCCGGTCGACGGCTGCTTCGAGAATTTCAAACAAGTCGGATTGCAGCCGCGACATCAGCGGCTGGGTCTCCGGATCCCCGAGGCGGCAGTTGAACTCAAGCACGCGCGGCGCACCGGTCTGGTCAATCATCAGTCCGGCATACAGAAAGCCGGTGAACTCGATGCCATCGCGCTTGAGGCCTGCCAGTGTCGGGCGGATGACTTCGGCCAGGATCCGCTGGCGCACCGCTTCGGTCACCACCGGGGCCGGCGAGTACGCGCCCATGCCGCCGGTGTTGGGACCGCTGTCGCCGTCGCCGACGCGCTTGTGATCCTGCGAACTCGCCATTTCCACGAAGGCGCCGCCAGCGGTCACGATGATGAAACTGGCTTCCTCGCCTTGCAGGAACTCCTCGATCACCACCCGCCGGCCCGCATCCCCCAGGGTGTTGTCGCCAAGCATGTCGCGGACGGCGGCCAGCGCCTCCTCAAGGGTGGTGGCAACCACTACGCCCTTGCCGGCGGCCAGGCCATCGGCCTTGACCACCACCGGCGCACCGAAGCGGCGGATGCAGTCTTCGGCGGCGGCGATCCCGGTGTGGGTTTCGTAACGCGCGGTCGGGATCTGTTTCTGGTCCAAAAACAGCTTGGCGTAGGCCTTGGACGATTCAAGTTGCGCGGCTTCCCGCGTCGGGCCGAACACGCGCAGCCCCGCGGCGGTGAACTGGTCCACGATGCCGGCCGCCAGCGGACCCTCGGGCCCCACCACGGTCAGGGCGATGCCCTCGGACTTGGCAAAAGCCAGCAACGCCGGGATGTTCTCGGCCGGAATGGGCACGTTTCGGCAGCGCGACTCCGTGGCGGTGCCCGCGTTTCCCGGTGCCACGCAGACCTCGGCCACGCGCGGTGATTGCGCGAGCTTCCAGGCCAGCGCATGTTCACGCCCGCCGCCCCCGACCACCAGAACCTTTACCGGACTCATCACGCTCTCGCGAATTTACAGGCGAGCTAGGTTAAAGGAGAACGCAGCGGCGCACACCTGATCCCTCGCGGGAATCCGCGAAGGACGGGTGGCTACTCGAAGCGAAAGATCACCCGGACCGATTCGTCGGCCGCGGATTCCGGCACGTAGCCCACCGCATTTCGGTCGCTGGCGACATAGCGCAGCACGGCCGGAACCGAGGCGAGGGTGGACGGTGGGAAGACGCCGTCGAAGTAGCGCCGGTTCCAGTAATCCGCCAGCCGGGATTCCTGCTGCCGCAGGACCTGGCGGACAAACTGGTGCCGCAATGGCGAGTCCGCCGGCAGGTTCAGGGGGACAATGGTGCTGCCGTCTGGCCAGTGGCGCCGCCGGCGCAGGTAGATTTGCGCCAGTTCGTCGGCGCTTATCTGTGCGCCCCGCTGGGGGTGGACGATCACGGCAATGCCGCGGCCGGACTCCTGCGATGTTGCGGGGATGGGCAGGGCCGCCAACAGCAGCGCAACGAGCGCCAGCAGCCGAACCGGGGGCCGAGCCATCTGGATCTCAGAACAGGAACGAAAGGGACGCGCGTACACCGGGTTCTGCCGGGCTCACGGTCCGGTCGGTGTGCAGGTAATCCAGCTTGACGCGCAGGAAGGACAACGGCACCCAGGCCAGCCCGGCGTCGTAGAGGTTCACCGTCTGCGAGGCATTTTCCGGTGCGAAGTGCTCGTAACGAAAGACCGCGTGCAGCTTGGGGAATGTCTCAATGGCCGCCTGGATGTAACCGCCGGAGAGGGTGTCGGGATGGCGGCTGCCGCGCCCGGCCAGTATTTCGCCGCTCAGCTCAAAGCGCGGATTGGGCTGCCACAGCCAATCCACGCCGGCAAGGTTGTTCCAGTGGCCGTCATCCAGCTGCGAGGCCACCCAGGAGGCGCCCACCGTCCAGCCATAAAGGCTGGCCCATTCGAGGTGACCGCCGGCGAGCCGCTCGGCAACGGCCTCATCCGAATCGGCGTTGATGGGCTCGAACAGCGAGCCGTAGACCGAGTATGAAAGCGCGCCGCCGCTGGGAAAGAGGGTGCCGTGGAGCATGGCCCCCGAGACCGTGTCGTCGAAGACGGTCTCGACCATCAGCGGCTCCGACGCAGTCCAGACCAGCGGCTCGATATGCGAGACGTTCCAGCGACCGAACGGTGTCAGCAGCTTGCCGACGCGGAGGTTCACCGCATCGTTGAGCGACGCTTCAAGGTGCACCCGCTCGAAGCCGCCGGTGGGAGTTTCCAGGTCGGCAAACAGGCGCGCAAACGACACCGGTGAGTAAAAGACGAACAGGTTGGCGGCCACGCTGCTGTAATGGTTCTTGTGCTCGAGCCACTCCCCGTCGGCCGTTGCATAGCCGCCGAGGGCCAGTCCGCTGTCGCCGAAGCGATAGCCGCCACCGGGCCGGTAAACCGGCGCGGGCGCGCCGGAGTCGGCAGGCTCCGTGCCGGATTCTGCAGGGCTTGGCGTGCTGGCCAGTGCCAGCACGGCGGCCAGCCACCAGCGCCCCGGGCAATGATCCTGCGCTACAGTCCTTGTTGACATGACGGCATCCAATTCGAGGCAGGCAACTTCCGTCGCAGTTTCCATGCCGGAGTCTAAACCGATGGCTCGGGTCAGGGGCGGGCTATCGCTGCGGGCGCAATTGCTGCTGGCGGCGGTCCTGCTCGTATTGATACCCGGAATCGTCTACGGCGTGATCGCCCTGGGGGGCAGCCGGACCGCGCTGGCTGACGCCGGCGGCCGACTTCTGATGCAGGAAGCCCGCGGGGCGGCGGACCGCCTGGCCGCTGCGTTGCGCGCCGAGCGGGCGCGAATTGAGACGCTGGCGGTGCAGGACGTGATGCGCGAAATCCGCATCGCCGACTTCGACAAGCGGATCTCGGGCTTGCTCGCATCGGCGCGTCGCAACTGTGCCTTGTGCGCCGATTTCGTCGTGCGCGACCGGCGCGGCCAGGTGGTGGCCTCAAGCAATCCGGCGCTGATTGGCCAGGACCGCGCGATTGGGCGCGTCGGGACGGCCGCGATCCTCGGCCCGCTGGCCGCGGCAGCGGGCGCGCCGTTGCGACTGCAGCTTGGCGTGGAGGTGCCGGATCCGGATGGCGGCACGCTGGCCATCGGCGACCTCATCGTCTGGCTGGACTGGGAGCGCCTGATGGAGATCGCCCAACGGGTTCGCGAAAACCTGAAAGGCGCGGGCCTCGACACCAGCGTGCTGGTGCTGGCGGGCGACGGCACGGTGATCGGTGGCTCCCTGCGCCCCGGCGACCGGTGGACGCGCGGACAAGTGTTGCCCGAGCCGGTGGCGGAATCCGTCACTGGATATGTCGATACGAATGCCGGCCTGCTGGTCGGTTACGCGCCGATGCCCCCGGGCCTGCCGGCCTGGACCGTGCGGGTGACTGAACCACTGGCCGAGGCGTATGCACCAGCGCGGCGAACGGCCATCTGGCTCGGCCTGGCGCAGGCGGCGGTGCTTGCGCTTGCCTTGCTGCTTGCGGTCGCGGCCGCTCGCCGGCTCACCTCGCCGTTGACGGCGTTGGCGTCCGCCGCCGAATCCGTCGGTCGGGGCGAGCGTCCAATTGCGGCCATCCCGGTGCGCAGCGGCGATGAAGTCGGGACGCTGACCGAGGCCTTCAACCGCATGGCCTCGGACCTCGCACGCGTGGAGCACGAACTGGTCGAGGCGGCGAAATTTTCCTTCGTTGGCCAGCTCGCTGCGGGGATTGCCCACGAAGTGCGCACGCCGCTGGGCGTGATGCGCAGCTCGGCACAACTGCTGGCGCAGTCCCCGGAACTGAAGAATGAGGAGTCGCGCGAGTTGCTGCAGCTGCTGCAGGACGAGGTCGACCGGGTCGACGGCGTGGTGTCGGCCCTGCTGGACCTCGGACGGCCCCGGCAAGTCCATGCGCAGCCGACGCCCCTGGGCGCACTGCTGTTGCGGGCGGCGAAATTCGTGGAAGCGCAGGCGAGCCAGAAGCGGATCTCGATTCGTCTCGGGCGCTTCAAGCCGGACCCGGTGGTCAGCGGCGATCCGGAGCTGCTTTACCAAGTCATGCTGAACCTGATCGTGAATGCGGTCCAGATCCTCCCCGAAGGCGGCGAAGTGGTCATCGGGCTGGACGCCGCGCAGGCCGGCCGTGCCGGTTTCGAAGTGCGTGATAATGGGCCGGGGGTGGAGCCGGCCGATTGCGTGCGCCTGTTCGAGCCGTTCTTTACGCGGCGCGAAGGCGGCACCGGCCTGGGCCTGACCTTTGTGCAGCGGGTGGTCCGCGAACATCGTGGCGAGGTGCTGGTCGACAGCGAGCCAGGGCGGGGGACCTCGTTCCGGGTGCTGATTCCCTTGGCAGAGGAGATGGAATGAAACGGCTGTTGATCGTTGACGACGATGCGCGCATGCGCCAGGTGCTGCAAATCCTGGCGCGCAAGCTGGACCTTGAGCCGGTGGTGGCGGCGGACGCCGACTCGGCGCTGGCTCAGTTTCGCGAGCAGCGCTGCGACTTGGTGACCACCGACCTGCGCATGCCGGGCAAGGATGGCATCGAGTTCCTGCACGCGCTGCGGCGCATCGACAATGACGTGCCGGTGGTGGTGCTGACCGCCCACGGCACCGTGGACACCGCCGTCGAGGCCATGAAGCTGGGCGCCGTCGATTACATGCAAAAGCCGTTCGACAACGAGGCCTTGGGCATGGTCATGCGTCGGGCGCTCGACAACTCGCGGGTTCGCGTTGAGAACCGCTTTTTGCGCGAGCAGGTGCGCCCGGCAGCGTCTGGCCTGGAATTGGTGGGTCAGGCGCCGGCCATGCAGCCGGTGTTCGAGCTGATCGAGCAGGTGGCCGCGGCGAAGAGCAGCGTGCTGATCACCGGCGAAACCGGGACGGGCAAGGAGCTGGCGGCGCGCGCCATCCATGAAAAAAGCCCCCGGCGCGAGAAGCTGTTCGTGCCACTCAACTGCACCGCCATTCCGTCCGAACTTCTGGAAAGCGAGCTGTTCGGCCACGTCAAAGGCGCGTTTTCCGGCGCCACCGCCGACCGGATTGGAAAATTCCAGGCGGCTGACGAAGGCACCCTGTTTCTCGACGAAATTGGCGATATGGACGTACGCCTGCAGGCCAAGTTGCTGCGGGTCCTGCAGGAAGGTGTCATCGAGCCGGTCGGAAGCAACCGGCGAATGACCGTGGACGTGCGCATCCTGTCCTCGACCCATCGCGACCTGACACTGGCAATGCGCGAAGGCCGGTTTCGCGAGGACTTGTTCTTCCGCCTCAACGTGATCGAGCTGCGCATGCCCGCGTTGCGCGAGCGGCCGCAGGATATTGCATTGCTGGCCGAGACCTTCGTGGCCGGGTTTGCCCGGGACCTCGGCAGGCCGGTGCCGCGCCTGGCCCCCGCTGCAGTGGCGGTGCTGGAATCCTACGCCTGGCCGGGCAACGTGCGCGAACTGCGCAACCTGATGGAGCGCGCCGTGGTGCTGTGCCGGGGAGACCTGCTCGACGAGCCCTTGTTTCGCTCGTTCCTGCGCTCAGATCCAGCCGCCCACGAGGGTCTGCATCTGGAGCCGGCACTGGATGCGATGGAGCGGCGATTGATTGTTGATGCCCTGAGCGCGAGCGGCGACAACAAGGTCGAGGCAGCGCGACTGCTGGGCATCGGCGAACGCACGTTGTGGACCAAGCTGAAGAAGCATGCCATCTGAGTAGTCGGCTGGAGGCCGGATTTGGTTCACGGAGGCTGCCGCCGGATTCAACGCCCGCGCGCAGCCTGGTTGCAACTGCAATACGACGCGGGTCATTGTTCTCCCCCAAAAATAGTGACCGTCATTAATTTGTTCAGCCGCGGGTCCAGGCGTGCATTTTCTCGAGGAGGCGCAACGCGCGGTCGGGCTTGTGCGCCTTCTTCCACTCGCCGGCGGCGTACTTGTTCATTTCGGCCAACGTCGGGTAGATGTGGATGGTGCCGAGGATCTTGTTCAGGCCCAATCCGTGGCGCATCGCCAGCACGTACTCCGCAATCACGTCACCGGCGTGCTCGCCGGCGATGGTCACACCCAGGATCTTGTCGCTGCCGGGCGGCGTGAGGATCTTGACCACGCCGTGCGCCTCGCCCTCGGCGATGGCGCGGTCCAGTTCCTCCAGCTTGAAGGTGGTCACCTCGTACGGAATCTTTTTCTCCTTTGCCTCAAGCTCGTTCAGGCCGACGCGAGCCACTTCCGGCTCGGTGAAGGTGGCCCAGGGAATGACCGAGTAGTCCACCTTGAACTTTCCGCCGCGCAGCGGCAGCAACGGGCTGAACAGGGCGTTGACCGCGCAGTACCAGGCCATGTGCGCGGCGGTGTGGGTGAACTGGTAGGGTCCGGCGACGTCGCCGCAGGCGTAGATGTTGGGGATGGAGGTCTGCAGGTATTCGTTGACCTCGATGCTGCGGCCGTGGCGTATGCCCAGTTCCTGCAGGCCGTAGCCCTTCAGTCGCGCGATCCGTCCGACCGCAACCAGGATTTCGTCAAAGGCGATCTCTTCTTCCTTGCCGTCCTTTTCGCACACCAGACGCTTCTCGCCGTCGACCACCTTGACCGCTTTCGCCTTGGTGCCAACGCGGATGTCGACGCCTTCCTCGCGGAAGCGCTGCATCGCCATCTGCGCGATTTCCTCGTCCTCGCGCGGCAGGATGCGCGGCAGCATTTCGACTTGGGTGACCTTGGAGCCCAGGCGGGCGAAGGCTTGCGTGAGTTCCGAGCCGATCGGACCGCCGCCCAGCACCACCAGCCGGCGCGGTTGCCGACGCAGGCCCCAGACATTTTCCGAGGTGAGGTAACCCGCTTCCTTGAGGCCTGGAATCGGCGGCACGAAAGGTTCGGCGCCCGTCGCGATCACGATATTCTTTGCCGTGAGCTTGCGGCCGTCGATGTCGACCGTCCACGGATCCACCAGCGTGGCATGGCCCTTCAAGCACTCGACGCCGAGTTCGGTGTAGCGCTCCACCGAGTCGTGCGGCTCGACCTCCTTGATCACCCGCGCGACCCGTTCCATCACGTCGGCAAAGTCGAACTCGGCATTGGCCTGGCGCATGCCGAACTCGCGGGCGCGACGGATATGGTCCAGCAGCTTGGCCGAACGCAGGATGGCCTTGGACGGCACGCAGCCGGTGTTCAGGCAGTCGCCACCCATCTTGTCCTTCTCGATCAGCGTGACTCTGGCCTTCACCGCAGCGGCAATGTAGGCAGTGACCAGGCCGGCCGAGCCGCCGCCAATGACAATGAGATTGCGGTCGAAGGACTTCGGCCGCTTGAAGCGGGCGTAAACCTTGCGGGCCTTCAGCGATTCAACCATGGTCTTGGCAATCAAGGGGAACACTCCCAGCAGTACAAAGGCGCCCAGCAGGGCTGGCGACAGCAGCCCGGACAGGGTCGAAATTTTTGCCAGCTGGGTGCCGGCGTTTACGAAAACAATGGTTCCGGCCAGCATGCCCAGCTGGCTGACCCAGTAGAACGTCCGGGTCCGCAGCGGCGTCAGGCCCATCGCCAGGTTGATGACGAAGAACGGGAACACCGGAATCAGGCGCAGGGTGAACAGGTAGAAAGCCCCGTCTCGCTCGATGCCGGCATTGAGCGCCTTCAGCCTGTCGCCGTAGCGGGTCTGGATCGCGTCCCGCAGCAGGAATCGCGAGGCCAGAAAGGCGAGGGTGGCGCCGATGCTGGACGCGAAGGAAATGATTACCGTGCCCCACAGCAGCCCGAAAATGCCACCGCCGGCCAGTGTCAGCAATGTCGCGCCGGGCAGGGACAAGCCGGTCACGGCGACGTAGGTCAGGAAGAACAGTCCGACGGTCAGTAGCCGGTGTCCCTCGTAAAAGGCCTGCAAGTCGGCCTGCCGTGACTTCAGCGTGGCCAGGTTCAGGTGCTGGCCAAGGTCGAACACAAAAAATGCGGCGAGCAGCGCCGCGATGACCACCAGTACCGCCCAGCGTGACTTGCTCATGGAACCCCTGAATTTGGTGGGTCGCAGCCTAACCCAGGCGGCGCTGCAAGAAAGCCTGAATCTGAACGTGAGCAGGCCCGGCTTGTTCCAGCATGAAGCAGTGCTGACCCGGTGCGGTGACGAGTTCCACTGCCGGGCTGACCCGCCGCACGGTGCGCGCGGTCCACGGGAAGAAGCCGTAGCTGCGGTCGCCGTAGAGGAACAGGATCGGCAGCTTGGCTTGCCGGAAAGCCTTCCACGGATACACCGGGTGTTCGTAAATCTGCGCTTCAAGCTCGAGCGGGCAGCGCAGCACCCATTGGCCGTCCTGCGGCTTCATCGCGTGGTCGACGAAGTCGGCCAGCGCCTCGTCAGTCCAGCCGCGGAAGATGCCGCGTCCGCGCAGGTGGGCGTAGGCCTCGTCACGCGACGGCCATGCCGATCGCCGGCGGCGCGTATCGCGAGCCATGCGATTGAAGCCGAGGATTGAGGCGGTGCGCCAGCTGTACCAAAGCGGGGACGGCAGGATGATCGGGTCCAGCAACACCAGGGCCTTGAACAGCCCCGGGTTGTCGGCGGCGATCTTCAGCGTCATCGCCGCGCCGCGGCTGTGACCCATGCCGATCAGCGGTCGTCCGTCACCCAATCCCTGTTGCGCCATCACCTGCAGGGTGCGCGCGGCCAGTGCCCGGGTCCCGGAAAAACGCGGCGGTGCATCGCTTTCTCCATGACCTTCAATGTCCTGGATGAATAGCGAATGGTCCGGCTGGAACAGCCGGAGGAAACTCCAGTACACCCCGCCGCAGAATCCGTTTCCCGACAGGAAGTGGATCGTCGGCCCGGTTCCTTCGCTGCGCCGGCCGCGAATGGTTGGCAGTCCGGGCGCCGGCGATTCCCAGGCCCGGGTCTGGTCCAGATACCCGCTCACGGCAGCGAGGCGCGGAACTTCAGGTAGTCCCTGGCGACCAGGCGTGGTCGCTCGACCATCGGCAGGTGGCCGGCATCCGGGACCATGAATACGCTGGACTTGGGCATCAGGCCAGCCAGGATCTTCGCGCCGGACGAATCCAGAACGCGATCCTGCTCGCCCCAGACGATACGCGCCGGTACCGGCGAACCACCGATCAGGTTCTCCAGCGGAATCGATTCGTCGCGCAATTCCTGGAAGATCCGCTCGTGCAGCTTGTGGTTGGCGACGGCGCGGTCCGCGAGGTAAGGGATGGCGGCCCTGAGATCCATTGGCGCCTTGAAGAACACCAGGTCAAACACGGAACGGAAATCCTCCGGCGTGCGGGCGATCAGGGGCATGCGGGCCTCCGGCCCCAGCCCCTCCATTTGCCGGAACATTTCGCTGGGCTTCGCGGTCGCGACGCCCAGCGGCGCCAGCAGCCACAGGCTGCGCACCGCCTGCGGATAGCGCGCGGCGTAACTGGCCACGATCTGGCCGCCCATGGAGCTGCCGCCCAGGTGCAGCGTCTTCAGCCCCAAAGCCTGAATGATTGAATGCAGGTTTTCCACCTGGTCCTGGATGCGGTAGCGCCGGTCGATTGGCTTCCCGCTGTCACCAAAGCCCGGCAGGTCAACGGCAATAACCCGGTAGTGGGACGTCAGCCGTCCGGCGACGCGCGTCCAGTTGTCCTTGTCGGCGCCGAAGCCATGCACCAGCAGCAAGGGCTCGCCCTGGCCGCCTTCGAGATAGGCTATCTCGACTCCCGCCGCCTGCATTGTCCGGACCTCAAGCCCGGCGCGGCTGCGCTCCAGCGCCAGGCCAATCTCCGCCGCCGGCCTGGGAAACAGCACGGCCAGGATGGCGATGGCGCCCAGCGCGCCGCCCAGCGCCACCAGCGCCCACTTGAGGGCAGTCTTCAGGGGCACGGAAACGCTACGCAAGCACGCCGGCCTTGCGCAGGCCGTCGAGCAGCAACTGGGTGCACTTCTGCAGGTCGTGGGCACCGGTATCGATCACCATCTCGGGCTGGAGCGGCTCCTCGTAGGGCGAGTCAATGCCGGTGAAGTTCTTGATCTGGCCGGCGCGCGCCTTCTTGTACATGCCCTTGGGATCGCGTTGCTCGCAAATCTCGAGCGATGCCTTGACGTGCACCTCAAAGAACTCGCCGGGTCCGACCAGTGCGCGCACCATGTCGCGGTCGGCGCGGAACGGCGAGATGAAGGCGGTCACGGCGACCAGCCCGGCGTCGACGAACAGCTTGGCCACCTCGCCAATGCGGCGAATATTCTCGACGCGATCGGCGTCGGAAAAACCCAGACCCTTGTTCAGGCCCATGCGAATGTTGTCGCCGTCGAGCAGGTAGCTGTGGAATCCGGCCGCGAATAGCTCGCCCTCGAGCGCGTTGGCCAGGGTGGACTTGCCGGCGCCCGACAGGCCGGTGAGCCAGACAATGGACGGCTTCTGTTTTTTCTGCGCGGCGCGCTCCTGGCGGCTGACCTGATGCGGGTGCCAGACCAGGTTTTGGGTCGTTTCGGCGTTCATGGGCGCTGGAGGGGAAAAAAGGGGCCGCAAGTATAGGTCAGTCCCCCCATATCGATAGAACCGTTTCTCCTTTCGCTGCGTGGCGCCGCTGGGGGCCGATACAATTGCGCCATGGATTTGAATCGCATCAACACCGAGTTCGGCCGCGACCCGGAGCGCTTGATGGCCTGGGCGCTGTCGCTGGGCCGCACTGCCGTGGTCTCGAGCAGCTTCGGCCCGTTTGCGGCCGTAACCCTGCATCTGGCCGCACGCGTGCAACCGGATATCCCGGTGGTCTGGGTCGATGCGGGGTACAGCACGCCAGCGATGTACCGGTTTGCCGACGAACTGACGGCGTTGCTGAAGCTGAAGCTCTACATCGTGCGGCCACGCCGCTCGCGCGCACACCGCGAGGCGGCCGATGGCCCACTGCCGCTGCTGGGTGATCCGCGACACGCCGACTTCACGCGCGAGGTGAAGCTGGAGCCCTTTGACCGCGCCATGAATGAGTTGCACGCGGGCGTCTGGATCACCGGCATCCGCGCCGAGGAAACCGCCGCACGCGCCGCAATGCAGCCAGTGTCAATGACCGCCAACGGCATCATCAAGGTGGCGCCGGTGCTGCACTGGAACAGCCGGCAGATGAATGAGTACCTCCGGGCGCACGGGTTGCCCAACAACTTTGACTATTTCGATCCCACCAAAGTGGACGACGCGCGCGAGTGCGGCCTGCATCTGGCCCAGTAAGGTTCCCGCTTGATTGAAAATTACCTTGCCGGTCGCACACGCGGCAATGTTAATATTTTGGCGATATGTGGACCATCATTGCCCAAGACGGCAGCGGCAAGGAAGTCGCCCGCGCCAACCTGACCGACCAGCCGGTCAGCATCGGCCGCGAGAAAGACCGCGAGCTGGTGCTGCCTTCGAGCGCCGTCTCGCGCAAGCACGCGCGCATCGAATTCCGCGCCGGCAGGCCCTTCCTGTTTGATGAAGGCAGTGCCAACGGCACCGTGATGGAGGGCAAGCGCGTGGTTGCGCCGGTCGAG
>JANNAK010000197.1:0-7193 GCA_031384195.1 Gammaproteobacteria bacterium | reverse complement strand
ACGCCAGCATCGGCAACGGCCTGGCCACCGGCACCATCACCGACGACGATACCTCCAACCTGCTCAAGATCGGCGCCGCCAAGCGCAGCATCCAGCCCTCGCCAGCGCAAGTCGCAGGGATGGTCGAGGCTCGCGTGATTGATCCGAAGTTGGTCTCGGCCTCCGCGCCGCAGCCGATTACGCACAAGCAGTTCTTCAATCTCGGTGGCTTCGGCATCAATCCGCTGGCCAACGTGCCGGACGACCCGATTGGCGGCGTGCAGCAGGCGAACGCCGCGCTGACCAAGCCGGTGGGCAAGGATGTGTTCACCAACAGCCGCGGTGAGCAGGAGCGCATCCAGGTGCGCGCCCTGGTGGTCGAGCAATCCGCCGCCACCTGCACCGGTGCACCGCCGGCCGAAATCCCCGGCGTGGTCACCGACTGCAACGGCGGCACGGTGGTGTTCTTGACCATCGACGCCGTGGGCGCCGGCAATCTGATCCAGAAAGGCGTGAAGAACGCGGTCATTGCCCGCGCCGCCGCCATCGGCGTGACGCTGCAGCCGCAAAACATCCTGTTCGGGCAGACCCATTCGCATGCCGGTCCCGACCTGCAGGGCCTGTGGGGCGGCGTGCCGCAGGACTGGATCAACAACACCCTGTATGTGCGCTCGGCCGATGCGGTCGAGGCCGCACTCAACAATCGCAAGCCGGCGCGCCTGAGCTACCGCCAGGGCGATACGCTTGCGTACAACAGCTACCGCCGGGCCAGGATCGACCCGGTGGCCGACGCCGATGGCACCATCACCTTGTTGCAGGCGACCTCGGATGACGGCGCGCCGATTGGCAACATCCTGCAGTACAACGCACATCCGACCGGCATTGGCGCGGGAACCAATCCTCGCATCCCGCACCCGGATTTCATTCTTGGGGCGGTGGAGTGGCTGGAAAGCACCACCACCGGCATCGGTGGCGTTTCGCTGTACTACAACGGCCCGATTGCCGACGCTTCCGGTTCCGGTTCACGTCCCGGCTGCACCCAGGTCGGCGCCGACCAGCCCTACTCCGGCGTGCGCTGCAAGGGCGAAGGCATGGCCGAGCACCTGATGCAGCCGGGCAACGTCCTGCGTGGCCATGAACTGTCGCCAACCATTGAGTCGCGTTCGGTCGAGGTGTTGCTGCCGGTAACCAATTCCGGCTTCCTCGCCTTTGGCCTGACCGGTTCGTTCAACCGCTATTACAACTTCATGGACGTGGCCACCGACCAGATTCCGGGCATTGATCCTTACCTCGCCAACCTGCCGCAGGCGACGCCGGTGGCGAAGACCGTGGTCTCGCGCATCACCTTGGGCGGTCCGGGTGGCCTGGAAATCGTCACCATCCCGGGCGAGGCGACCAACACATTTGGCCAGTACATCCGCAGCATCAGCAACGCGCCGGTGATGTTCCTCGGCCTGACCCACAACTCCTTCGGCTACATCATTCCGGAAGACGAGTTCAATTACGTCGACCAGACCGGCGGTACCGGGCTGGCTGTTCCGTTCAGCAATTACCTGGAAACGGTGTCGCTCGGGCCGCTGACCGCGCCGCTGCTGCGCAGCGAAGGCTACAACCGCCTGTTCGGTATTGATCCGCGCAGTGGCGATCGGCGGGATGTCCCGCCGATGTTGCAGAGCTGCACCGACGACCTGGCCAGCGCCCAGTGCGCGCTGCGCATGCTCGAGAACCGTCTCGACTTGTTCATCAGCCAGTACCTGAGCTCGGGATTCGCGCAGCTCGCGAGCGCCTGCCACACCAACCTGCCGCAAGCCCTGCAGCCGGTGTGCGGCGTCTTCGACTCGCTGGTGTCCACGGGCGCACCCGGCGTCTATGACGTCGAGTTGTCGGCCGAGGTGGCCCGCACCCAGCTGATGGGTTGCGACTTCCTCGACCCGGCGCACTGCCTGTTCCCGTTCCCCAACGACCACTTCACGGTCGCGGCCACGGCGGGCAGCCCGCAGGCCAAGGCCACCGGCGGCAGCGGTCGGCGGGTCAACTTCAATATTGCCGGAATGCCGCGCAACAGCGCCGGCAAGCCGGTGGACCCGACCGAATGGAATCGCAACGACGGCTTCTCGCCCGGACAGATGATCGTGACCTACGTGCCGGGCCTCGCCTACGCGACCAACGGCTCGATCGATGGCGCGGTGCCGATCATGGACGTGTCGAAGTCGCTCGACGACGACGCGCCGATCTTCGTGATGGATGCCGATACCGGCGAGCGCCACCTGGTGTGGGCGGAAGTGGACCTTAACGCCAACCTGCTGCTGTGGAAGGCCGCACCCGAGGTTTACGAGAGCGAAGGTGAAGCGATTGAGCGTCCGCAGCAGGATGGCCGCGCGGCGCTGATCATCCGTCCGGCCAAGAACTTTGAGGAAGGCCACCGCTACATCGTGGCCTTGCGCAACCTGAAGGGCGACGGCGGCGCGAAGCTGCAGCCGGGCCTGGGATTCCAGGCTTGTCGCGGCAAGGTCGAAAGCTCGCTGCGCTACGTCACCCCGATGCGCGAGCGCTGCGACCACATCAACGACCTGGTCGGCACACTGGCGCGTTACGAAAGCAGTCTGCGCGCCGACGATCTGTACCTGACCTGGGACTTCACGGTTGCCAGCGCCAAGAACAACGTCGGCCGTCTCGCGCACATGCGCGACGCCGCGTTCAACTCGCTGGCCACGGTCCCTGGAACCGACTGCACCCAACTGACCGCCGCCAACGCCGGCGTCTGCCAGTCCCCGCAGTTCACCATCGACGCCATTACCGAGAAGCCGAAGGACGGAATCGTCCGGCGCATTGAGGGCACCATCAAGGTCCCGAGTTTCGTCACGCCGGTCGAGCCGACGCCGGCTGACAACTCGGCGGCGAATGCCGCCCTGATTGCGTTCTGTGCGCAGGCACCGGAAGGCGAGTTCGCCGACGGCTGCGCCAGCCTGATGGAAGTGGCGGGCATTGGCCAGGGCGCGGCGCTGCCGCCTAACCGCCTGTTCTACAACCCGGCGGACGCGACGCCGACCGATCCCACCCAGGCGCCGTACGGCGACGGGCTGCCGGACAGCGTGGGGACGATGGAAACCCGCTTCATGTGCCAGATCCCGGACAAGGCGCTGACGGAAGGCCCGTCCCGCGCCGGCATCTATGGCCACGGCCTGCTCGACTCCCGCGTCGCGGTGAACTACGACGGCGTGCCGGATCTGTCGCGCGAGTACAACTTCATGTTCTGCGCGGTGGACCTGTTTGGGTTCGCCACCGGCGACCTTGCCAACGTGGCCAGCACGCTGGTGGACCTGTCGAACTTCCCGGTGGTACCGGACGGCTCGCAGCAGGGCCTCCTCAACTACATGTTCCTGGCACGCCTGATTGCGCATCCGCAGGGCTTCGGCGCCAATCCGGCCTTCGAGGACGCCCTCGGCAAGCCGCTGTTTGACCGGCGCGAGGTGTTTTACGACGGCAACAGCCAGGGCGGCATTGTCGGTGGCGCGGTGCTGGCGATTTCCAAGGACGTCAATCGTGGCGTGCTGGGCTCGCTGGGCATGAACTACTCGACGCTGCTCCAGCGCAGCAAGGATTTCGATCCGTACTCCACGGCGCTGTACTCCTCGTATACCGAGCCGCTGGATCGCGTGTTCCTGTTCTCGATGATGCAGATGTTGTGGGATCGTTCCGAGAACAACGGCTATGCCGCGCACCTGACCTCCAAGACGCCCGTCGAAGGCGGCCCGGTGGACGCGGTGCTGCTCAACTCGATGTATGGCGACCAGCAGGTCACCATGTGGAGCGCCGACGTCATGGCGCGCACCATGGGCATCCCGGCGGATTACGGCATGGTTGGCCGCGCCGGCAAGGTTCACCCGGACCTCAGCCCGGGCTGGCCGATGGCGCCGGTGAGCTACGGCATTGCCGAGACCGATGCGAATTACTCCAGCGCGGGTTCGGCATTGGTGGAGTGGGCCGACCTGCGCACCGACGACAACATCCCCACTGGCAACGTCGCGCACCGCGTCGGCCGGGATCCGCATGACGACTCGGCCAAGAAGGCCGCGGGTCGCTGCGCCAAGGCGCACTTCCTGCACCGCCAGGGCCGGCTGATTGATATCAACACCGACCGCTACCTGCCGGAACAGACGGACTCGACCTTTAACTGCCCGGCGCAGCCGGATAACAGTGGCGCGCCGGGTGCTGACGGCACCGGAACGGTCGCGGGTGGCGATCTCCTGTCGGCTCTGTCGGCGGCGTTCGACCGTTTTGCGCAGGCGATGGGAGCCGTGCCGGGACACCTGGCGGATGCCCTGGACAGCCGGTCGACAGGCGACCTGGTCGCGGCGCTGGACGCCATTATTGGCGGTACCCAGCAGCTGGTGGCCGACGCCTCTTCGGCAATCGCCGGCCAGCTTGGAGCCGCCGCCGGGATCCGCCTGCCGCCGCCGGCCGCGGAAATTCCCGACCTGCCCGCGCCTGAACAATTGCTCGCCGGTGCAGCCAAGGGTCCGATCCGCGTGCCGGTCGGCACGCCGCTGGGAGGCTACCTGCGCCCATCCGTTGGCGGCGAGTACATCGGCGACGACCCGGTCGGCGAGATCGCCGACAACGCACCGTCGATCGCTGATGCCTGCGATCCAACCGAACCGGAGAGCTGCCCGCCGAACGTGCCGTTGCCGGACGAGGCGCGCAAGGCGCACTCGCCCTACGCAACCAATTCGCCGCCCAGCCGCGGCTACTACGACTCGCTGCTGGCCAAGGCGGTGGCGCTGTACGACGGCCACGATTACGTCGTGATGCTCAAAACCGACTTCATCGGCATGCTGGATGAAGTGGTGCAGGACGTGAAAGCCGAAGTGAAGCTGCGCACGGGCAAGGACCTGGGCAACGGCCTGATCATGTCGGCCACGCACACGCACGACGGACCGGGCGCGGTGGCGAACAACTCCACCCGTTACTTCTGGCTGGCGATGGACACCTACTAGCACGACGTCTATCGCCGGGTCATTCACGACCTCGCCGATGTCGTCGTCGCGGCACTGGCGGACCTGCGTCCCGCGCGCATCGGCCACGGCAATGGTCTCGAGTCCCCCGGCGTCGACAACGGCATCAACGGCTACCGCCGTGGCCGCCTCGACAGCTACAAGGACAACGATGCCGCCGGCTGCGAATACGTCGACGCCGACGACTGCCCGAACGGCATCAACGATGCCGACGAGTTGCGCAAGCGCATCGGCATCCTGCGGGTGGACGATGCCGCCACCGGTGAACCGATGGCAGTGGTGATCAACTTTGCCAACCACGGCATTGCCTTCGACATCGAAAACCAGTTCTTCTCCGGCGACGTGCTCGGCGCAATCGAGCGCGAGACCGAGCAAAGCTACCGGCGCCCGCAAGGCGCTGGCGACAGCTGGCGCGGCCCAATCGCAATGCTGGTGCAGAACACCGGCGGCGACGTGACCCCGAAGAACGTCGAGTACAGCATTCGTGGCATCGAGACACTGGGCAAGCGCATGGCGCCGCAGGTGCGTGCGATTGCCGACCGCATCGGCGAATTCCAGGCCGCACCGGACCTGCGTTCGGTCAGCCAGCGCATCATCCTGAATCGCGAGCGGCTGGGTTACGCAGAAGACGAGTATCCCTATCCCTGGGGCGCCGCGCAGTGCGGCAACGACCTGGCGGTGCCGTTTGCCGATGTGGGGGTCAATGACATCCCGGGGTACGACCGGACCGGCCTGCCCCGCAAGCACCTGTACTGCGTTCCGTCCACCCCGCCGGATGCGGCCGACCTCGCCGACAACGGTGTGGCCGAGAACGGTGCCTTCGTTCCGGGCGACACCATCCTGACCGTCGCCAAGATCGGCGCCATCACCTTGATGGTGCAGCCGGGCGAGCCGCTGACCGAATACGGCGTGCGCCTGATGGAGATGGCGCAGGCCGAGGGCTACCAGCCGCGCGACACTTTCGTGTGGGGCTACGCCGGCGACCACATCGGTTACATCCTGCCGCCGGTCAAGGAAGACTGGGCCACGTTTGGCGGCGCCGAATCCACCACCACGTTCTGGGGCTGGAAGCAGGGCGAACGCTTTATTGATGTCAGCCGCGAGCTGATGAAGGCGCTGCGTGACCGGACTGCCGCGCCCGCCGACGAATTCCAGATTGACTACAGCAAGTACAAAGAGGCCTACAACCGGATCCCCGCAGCGCTGCCCGCGCCGTCGCTGCTGCCGGGTACGGTGTCCGCGCAGCCGCGCAACATCGTGCGTTTCGACGCAACCGAGTTCGTGTTCGAAGGCGGCGACCCGGTCGTCGACTTCCCCCACGTGACCATGCTGCATGCCGACGGCACGCCGGTGCGGCGCGCCAACGGCGAGGTTATGGACACCTTCTTCGAAATGCACCTCAAGTACCGGCTGGTGAGCGGTCGGCACCTGTGGACGGTGGCGTTCGAGGCGGCCAAGGACTGGGCGGCCGAAAGCTACCGCTTCCGCGTTCGCGGCAAGGCCAGCCAGGGTGCGGTGGTTTCGTACGACCTGGAGTCAGCCAATTTCGCCGTCGCGCCGGCCACCAATCTGAAGGCCACCGGCGCGAGCTGTGCATCGGGCCGTTGTTCCGTGCGCGTTGGCTATGCTCCGGCAGCATTGAACTACCGCGCGATTGACACCGACGTGCGGAACAACCAGTCGGTGCCGATGCGTACCGGCAGCGTGAGGTTCAGCAACGGCACCGGCAGCGTCACCGTCGACGCCGATGGCAGCGGCAATTTCAACGCCAGCATTGGCGGCACCGTGACGGTCAGCGCGGTGGACGGCTACGGCAACACGGCCAACACGATCACCGTGTCCGATCCGAATGCTGACGACGACGGCGACGGCGTGGTCAATTCGCAAGACCAGTGCCCGAGCCAGTCCGGCCCGGCTTCGAATAATGGTTGTCCGCCAACGCAGGCCGGTCCGCCGTTCCCGCTGCCGACCTGCGAATCGTTCAATGGCGACGACTACTGCCTCTCCGACATTCCCGTCATTGGTCCAGGACTGCAGGACGCCATCCTTTCAGCCTGGGGCACGCTCAGTGGCCTGGGCGGTGGCGGCAGCCCGATCGCCGACGGCTATACCGTGCAGTTCAATTTCGATGACGTAACACCGGCACCCGGCGGCGGCAACGCGCTGGTGATCCCGGTCGACGACGATGGCATCAAGGTC
>JANNAK010000182.1:0-5687 GCA_031384195.1 Gammaproteobacteria bacterium | reverse complement strand
TCGCCAGCCCCATCCGAGACCAGGAAGTGCGTGCAGGGATGGGTCTGCGCGCGGACGCTGGCGTGGCACTGCTCAAGCCAATGCAGTGGGGTGTTGTAAAACGGCGTGATGACCGCGACGCGCATAGGCAATCAGCTGGCGGCGCCCGGGCTCCAGAGGTGCATGCCGTACTTCCAGTAGCCCAGGACGTTGTTCAAGCGCGCGTCCTGGTCGGTCGGCATCGGGATGACCTCGCCTTCCAGCAATGGCGTGACGTACGGCGCCAGCACGGCGCAGCCGCCGCCGGTCAGGACGATGGCGTCGACGTCCCAGTCGTCGGCCCACAGTCGATTGGCCTCGGTGGCGACGCGGCTGGCCAAGGCACTGAACGCCTGCTTGACCAGGCCGGTGATGTCGTAGCGCTTGCCCTTGATCTTGATGGTGCCGCGGGCGACCGCGTCGTAGAGGCGAAACAGCTCGATCGCGACGCCGCTCTTTTCCTGCAGCGCGTTGGCGATGGCCGTGAAGGCCACCGACACGCCGGATTCCGTGGACTGGCTGCCGCGCTCGGAGTATCGCGTCTTGTCGCTGATGGTGTAGTCGGCGGTGCGGAAGCCGACGTCAATCACGCCGATCTTCTCGTTGAGGAAGCGCTGGCTGGCCGGCTTGCCCAGGTCGTTCAGCATCAGGTTGAACAAGGAGCCGAATGGCTGCGGAATGACCCGCACCCGCTCGATGTTCAGGGCGCGTTCTTCTTTCTCGCCATTGCCCTTGAGCAGGGTGACGACGTGGCGCTGCTGCAGGAGTTGCGTCAGCGCATCCTTGTGCTTGCGAAAAAAACTGACCGGCAGGCCGGTGACCAGCCGGATCGGTACCGCGCTGTCGGCCAGCGGGGCCACCGCTGACAGGGCAAGTGTCTTTGCGTACTTGGCCAGGAACTGGGTCGGATCCAGCGAATAGCCGCGACCACGACTCTGTTGCTCCGCGAGTTCACCGATGTAGAACAGCTCGCCATTGATGGCGATGTGGCGCCCGAGCAGGTTCTTGCTCGGAATCAGCGCGTCGCCAAACGTGGCTTCCGGCGCATCGCCAACCACGGACTTGAATACGGGCGTCTCGCGGCCATTGGTGGCCTTGGTAAAGCCAAAGCCAATATCCACTCCCAGTACTTGCACGGCAAACCCCGTTACCTGTCGCAGGGCTGGTAGGATGCCATTCTTCCCCGTACGGCTCCACTTTGCGATGACGGCGAGCACCCTGCGAACACCCGATGACCGTTTCGCCGACCTGCCCAATTTTCCGTTTGTGCCGAAATATTGCGAGATTGCCGGGATGCGGATGCACTACCTGGACGAGGGCGATCCGGAGGCTCCGACAGTGTTGTTGCTGCACGGCGAGCCGACCTGGAGCTTCCTGTATCGCAAGATGATCCCGGTCATCGTCGCTGCTGGCTACCGGGCGGTCGCGCCGGACTTTATCGGCTTCGGGCGCTCGGACAAGCTGCCGCGCCTCGCCGACTACAGCTACCAGATGCACGTGGACCACCTGAAGGCGCTCCTGTCGAACCTGGATCTGCGCGACGTGACGCTGTTCTGCCAGGACTGGGGATCGCTGATCGGCCTGCGGGTCGCGGCCGAAGAAGACGCGCGGTTCGCACGGATCATGGTTTCTAACGGCTTTCTGCCCACCGCCCGACACGGCGTTTCCAGGGGCTTCCGGCTGTGGCGCGCCTTCGCGCGCTGGTCACCGCTATTCCCGATCGGTCGAATCGTCAACAGCGGTTGTGTGACCAAGCTGACCCCGGCGGCGATCGCGGCCTACGATGCGCCGTTCCCCAACGATTCCTACAAGGCCGGTACGCGGGCGTTCCCGCGCCTGGTGCCCACCGAAGAATCTGACCCGGCGGTGCCGGCAAACCGCGCGGCCTGGGCGGCGCTGGGCCGCTGGCAGAAACCATTCCTGTGCGTGTTTGGCAAGAACGACCCGGTGTTGGGGCGCGCGGACGCGCCGCTCATCGCCCATGTGCCCGGCGCCAAGGGCCAGCCACACGACCGAATCTGGGGCGGGCACTTTGTTCAGGAAGATCGCGGGGCTGAACTGGCCACGCGGATGGTGGCCTGGATGAAGGCGACCGGCTAGCCGCCTAGAGCTCAATCATGTCGCTGGACTCTGCCGAACGCTCAACGAAGTTGAGGATTGTCCCGGCCGGATCCAGCACCGAGAACGCCCACTCGCCGTTTGGAAATTGCTCGGGAATCCCCAGAATTTCAATCTTGCGCTGAACCAGCTGCGCGTGAATTTTCTGCACATCGGGGACTTCAATGGCGAGGCACAGGCCTTGCGACGGACGGGCATGCTGGAACACCGGCAACTTGTGCGGCGGGTTTGGGCGCAGGAATCCGAGTTCAGTGTTGCCGATGGCCAGGTGGACGTACCAGTCGGACTCGAACAGGACCCGCGCGTCGAGCGCGGTGCGATAAAACGCCAGCGACTCGGCGAGCGCCAGCGTTGTAATGATGGGATAGACGTTCATTTTCCTGGGCCGCCCTGGTGCCAGCACTTTTCCATACCGCCATCCTAGCGCTGTCCCCAGCGTAAGCACCGAGGGCGGTAAACTGGCGCCGTGACGAATTCCTTCTCCAAGATGCACGGCCTCGGCAACGACTTCGTCGTGCTCGACGCCACCCAATCCCCGTTTCGCCCGACGCCGGAGCAGGCGCGCTGGCTGGCGGACCGGCGGCTGGGCGTCGGCTGTGACCAGATTCTGGTGGTGGAGCCGCCCTCCGCCGCCCACCTGGATTTTGACTACCGGATTTTCAATGCCGATGGCAGCGAGTCGGGGCAATGCGGAAATGGGGCGCGCTGCCTTGCAAAGTTTATTCGCCGGCGCGGGCTCTCCGGAAAGTCGACGCTGCGGGTCCGCACCTGCAGCGGAGAGTTAATGCTTGAGCATCGCCCGGATGGCATGGTCCGGGTCGACATGGGCGTGCCCAGGCTGGACCCGAAGATGGTGCCGTTCACGGCAGCCGCGCGCTCGCCGCGCTACACGCTGACGCTGGACGGCGGTTCCCTGCTTGAAATCGGCGCCGCCAGCATCGGCAATCCCCACGTCGTCATTCCGGTCCAGGACGTTGCCGTGGCGCCCGTGGCGGAACTGGGTGCCGCGGTGCAGCGGCATCCGGCGTTCCCGGAAAGCGCCAACGTCGGATTTCTGCAGGTACTGGATTCAGCACGCGCAAAGCTGCGAGTATTCGAGCGAGGTGTCGGCGAGACACCGGCGTGCGGCAGCGGGGCCTGCGCGGCTGCCGTGGTGGGGCAGGTCTGGGGCCTGCTCGGGACGAATGTCAGCATCGAGGTCCCGGGAGGAGCGCTGCAGATCGAGTGGGCAGGGGACGGGCAGCCGGTGTTCATGACCGGGCCTGCGGAAACCGTGTACGAGGGGACATTTGAATGGCCGGGCCAGAAGCTGAGTTAGCCGTGTCGGGCAAGACGCCGGAGTTGGACGAGGCCGCCGTGCTGGATTATTTGCGCGGGCATCCAGATTTCCTGACCCGCCACCCGCAGTTGTTTGAGTTGCTGGAATTGCGCCACGCGGCCGGTGCGGCGGTCTCGCTGATTGAGCGCCAGGTCGAGATCCTGCGCGGCAAGAGCACACGCCTCGAAGACCGGCTGAAGGGCCTGCTCGACGCGGCCCGCGGCAACGAGTCGCGCGCCAGCAATGTTCACCGGCTCGCGCGCTCGCTGATCCGCGCGCCAACGGCCGCCGCCACCGTCAGCGCCCTGCGCAAGGTCCTTCGCGAAGACTTCGACGTGACCGAGGTCTGGATCGGGGTGTCCTCGGCGGTGCTCAAGCGCCACGACATCGAAGGACTCTACAGCCTCGACCCGAAAGGACCGGTGGTCAAGGCGTTTGGCAATTTTTTCCGTACGCGCCTGGTGGAATGCGGGCCGCTGGACAAGGAGAAGGGGCGGGTGCTGTTCCCCAATGCGGCACAAATGCCGGCGTCTGCCGCGGTGGTGCCGCTGGAGAAGGAGAACGACTTTGGCATGCTGGTCCTTGCCAGTTCCGATCCGCAACGATTCCAGCCCCGTCAGGGCCAGTTGTTCCTGGAGATGACCGCCGAGCTGGTCTCCGCTGCCCTGCGCGCCCGCCTCGGTTGACGCCATGACCCGCGCGTCGGCGCGGTCCCCATTCGAGCGCGACAGCGGCCGCTATCTCTCGCAGCTATCGGATGTCAGGCGCGTTTCGCCGCATACGCTGTCGGCAACCCGTCGCGACCTGGAGTCCTTCGCGCGCTATTGCGAGGGGGCCGGACTCGCCGGACTGGCGCGGGTCGATACGCACGCCATTCGCGGCTATGTCGCCTGGCTGCGGCGCGGCAGCCGACCGCGCAGTCCTGCGACTGTTCGCCGGCACTTGTCGAGCCTTCGCGGCTGGTTCCGGTTCCTGGTCGAGCACGGCGCGCTCAAGTCCAATCCGGTCAGCGATGTGCGCGCACCCAAGCGCACCGCGAGCCTGCCGCGGACCCTGGGCGTCGACGACGTCGTCGCGCTGGTCGAGGCGCCGCGCGGCGACGGTGACGAGGCCCTGCGCGATCGGGCCATGCTGGAGCTCTTTTATTCGTCGGGCCTGCGGCTGGCAGAAGTCCATGGCCTGGACCTCGACGGCCTCGAATCCGACCTGTCGGAAGTTCGGGTGACCGGCAAGGGGCGCAAGCAGCGCCTGGTGCCGGTTGGCCGCAAAGCGCGCGAGGCCCTGCGGGAGTGGCTGCGTCGGCGCGTCGACCTTGCTGCCGCCGGTGAAAAGGCCTTGTTTGTCAGCCGTCGCGGCGGACGTCTCGCGCGCAGTTCCATCCAGGCCCGGATGAAGCACTGGGCGCGCCGCGCGGGATTGTCGGTCAACGTGCATCCGCACCGATTGCGGCATTCGTTTGCGACCCACATGCTGGAGGAGAGCGGCGACTTGCGCGCGGTCCAGGAGCTGCTGGGCCACGCCAACATCTCCACCACCCAGATCTATACCCACCTGGATTTCTCCCGGCTGGCCAAGGTCTATGACGCCGCCCACCCCCGCGCGCGGCGTAGAACTTGACAATTGTCTGGACGTTCGCCGACCTGCAAGCCCCCCCCGGGATTGTGCGACGCACCAGAAACTGCATAATGCGCCGCCGCCGCTCCGTCTATCGGTTGCGTAGCCCGGCAGTGTCCCCATCCATACCGAATTTAAGGGAGTTTCGAATCGTGAAGAATCTGCACCTTGTGGCTGCAATCGCCTCTATCGCTTTTATTGCCGCCTGCGGCAAGAAAGAAGCTGCTGCACCGGTTGCTGAAGTGCCGGCCGCTGCGCCGGTCGCTGAAATGCCGGTTGCCGCCCCGTCTGAAGCGACTGCCGCTGCACCGGTCGAGGCGCCTGCCGCCGCTGCCGAGCAGCCGGCAACCACGGAAACCAAGTAAGTCTTCCGTTGTTCCAAAGGCGTGGCCGTTCGCGGCCACGCCTTTTTTTTCTTTGCGGCGCAGGACGCTGGCGATGGGCCGACCGGCGGTCAGGCCTTGCAAGGCCCGACAGCGAACCCCATCATCCTTGTCCCCCGCGCGGATCTCCCGATGAAGGCGCCCAGCGATATCCGGTTGCACCGCAAATCGCGGGTGCTGGACGTGGCTTACGCCGACGGCACCCGCCACGCCCTGCCCTGCGAATACCTGCGGGT
>JANNAK010000122.1:0-8180 GCA_031384195.1 Gammaproteobacteria bacterium | reverse complement strand
TCACCCGGCAGGTTGCGCCGCTGGCTGTACTGCGCGCGCATCGCCTTCAGCCGCTGGACCCGGCCCTGGTCGCGGGTGCGTCGTGCCTGCACGCCCTTGCGGATCCACACTTCCTCCTCGGCCAGACGCTTGTCGAACAGGGCGTTCTGCTGCTCCTCGGACCGCAGTGCCTCGGCCTTCAGAACCAGGTACTGGTCGTAACTGCCGGGCCAGCTTTGCAGCACGCCGCGGTCAATCTCGACGATGCGCGTGGCCAGCCGGCGGACGAAGGCCCGATCGTGGGTGATGAACAGAAGCGCGCCGTTCCAGCCCAGCAGGAATTCCTCGAGCCAGCGAATGCTCTCGATGTCCAGGTGGTTGGTCGGCTCGTCCAGCAGCAGCAAGTCCGGCTCGGCGACCAGCGCCTGAGCCAGCAACGTCCGACGCTTGACCCCGCCGGACAGGCCGGAAAATGGCACCGCTCCGTCCAGATTCAGGCGCGTGAGCATGGCCTCGACCTTGCTCTCCATCGCCCAGCCGTCCTGCGCCTCGAGTGCGGTTTGCACCCGGCTGAGCTTGTCCAGGTCCTCGGCCCCAGCATCGAGGATGTGGTGATACTCGGCCAGCAGCCGGCCAACGTCGCCGAGGCCATCGGCGACCACGTCATAGACGGTTCCGTCCAGGCCCTTGGGCACTTCCTGCGGCAGCTGGGTCACTTTCAGGCCCTGCGCGCGACGGACTTCGCCGCCGTCCACCTGCTGCTCGCCGAAGATCAATTTCAGCAGCGTGGACTTGCCGGCGCCGTTGCGACCCATCAGGCAAACCCGCTCGCCGGCTTCAAGGGTGAGGTCGGCGTGGTCCAGCAGCACGGTGCTGCCGAGGTTCAGGCTGGCGTTATTGAGGCTAAGCAGCACGGTGGAGGGGGGTGGGCGCGAAAAGGGGCGCCATTGTAGTGCCCTGCGGACGCGGGAAATGCCCTGATTGTTGATTCACGGACCGGTTCGGCGATTGACCGATCAGCCCAGGCGCTGCTCCTCGATCGGGCTGTCGAAGTCCTTGCCGTCGACGGTCAGGTAGAGGTGGCGCCCGGTCACCGACAGGCTGATGGCGCAGCGGCGGGTGATCGCGGCCGAAGCCTGGTTCATGAAATCCCGGTCAAAGGAATACAGCGGGATCTCCGCCGCGCGGTGAATCTTCTCGCCGGCGAAGACTTGCAGCAGGGGCGTCGGGTCGCGATGGCTGTAGACCGCGCAGCGTCCGGCCAGCTTGCTGCCGCGATGTACGCGGTCGGCGTCGGGTGCGCCGACCTCGATCCAGGCGGTGAGCTGGCCGGTCAGGTCGCGCGCGAGCACGGCCGGTTCATCGACCGCCGCAATGCCCGCGGTCATCACGATGCCGTCCTGGTATTCCAGGCAATAGGCGAGCAGGCGCGCCAGCATGAACGGCGCGGTTTCCGAAGGATGGCGCGCCACGCGCAATTCCAGATCCTGATAAACCCCGCGATCGGAGTCGGACAGCTGGATGCTCAGGGTGTGAATAGTTGCGCCGGCGGCCATGACGAAAGTTTTTCGGGATTGGGAAGAGAGAGTCGTCCCTGTTTACCACGGAAGCCAATCGTGGCGCTGGGAAAATGGTGCGCGACGCCGATTTACCCTAGTCTGTCGGCAGCAACACCTAACCACCAGCAAAAAGGAGGCATTTATGGGCAAGGGAATGGAACGCAAGAAGGAATCGAAAAAGAAGCCGTCGCGGACGCCGGCGGAAAAGCGGGCCGCCAAGCGCGAAAAGCAGGGTTCCTAGGTCAGGCCGGGTTTAAAGGAGAAACAAATGCCGAAGCTCGTACTGACCTATTTCGATTTCGACGGCGGACGCGGCGAAACCGCGCGCCTGGCCATGCGCATTGGCGGGGTCGCGTTCGAGGACAAGCGCATTGCCGGCAAGGACTGGCCCGCCCTGCGCGACACGATGCCGTTCCAGGCCATGCCAGTGCTGGGCGTCGATGGCAAGGTGATCGCCCACTCGAACACCATCAATCGCTACGTCGGCAAGCTGGCCGGGCTGTACCCCAAGGACGACTGGCAAGCCACCCTGGTGGACGAGGCGATGGACGCGGTCGAGGACATCTCGACCCGGATCGGCAATACCATCGCCCTGGGCGATGCCGACAAAAAGAAGGCGCGCGAGGCGCTGGCCGCCGGTCCCATCCCGCGATTCCTTGAACAGCTCCAGGCCAGGCTCAAGGCCGCCGGTGGCGAGTACTTCGCCGACCAGCGGCTGACGGTTGCGGACCTGAAGTGCTACCAGTTGATCCGCTGGCTCAAGTCCGGCGCGCTGGACCATATTCCGGCCGACATCGCCGACAAGCACGCGCCGCTGCTGGTGAAGCATTTTGAGCGGGTGCGCGACAACGCCAAGATCAAGGCGTACTACGACTCCCGCAAGAAGGCTTGAAGCAGATTATCCCCGGCGCGTCAGGATATGCGCCGGGGCCGTCAGTGCGACAATGAGGGATGAAGATCCCAAGGGGCCTGCAGCCGCTGATCGATGACGGTGTCATCGATTCGGTCATAGGCCAGCTCAAGAGCGGTAAAGAAGCGTCGGTATTCCTGGTCGCCTGCGGCCCGCACGTGCGCTGCGCCAAGGTCTACAAGGACGCCGAGCAGCGCGGTTTTCGCCATCAGGCCGAATACCAGGAAGGCCGCAAGGCCCGCGGCAGCCGCGACGTGCGCGCGATGGGCAAGCACAGCCGGTACGGCCGCAAGGAGCAGGAATCGGCGTGGAAGAACGCCGAGGTCGAGGCGCTCTACCGCCTGGCCGGTGCTGGCGTGCGCGTTCCGCAGCCGCACGGCGTCTACGAGGGCGTGCTGATCATGGAACTGGTCACCGACGCCGAAGGGAATGCGGCGCCGCGGCTGAACGACGTGGCGCCGACGCCACAGGAGGCGCGCGAGTGGCACGCTTTCCTGATCGGCCAGGTGCAGCGCATGTTGTGCATAGGCCTGATCCACGGCGACTTGTCCGAGTACAACGTGCTGCTCGGCACCGAGGGGCCGGTCATCATCGACTTGCCGCAGGCGGTAAACGCCGCCGGCAACAACAATGCTTTCCGCATGCTGGCGCGCGACGTCGACAACATCCGCCGCTACTGCGGCGCCTTCGCGCCGGAGCTGCTGGCGACCGAATACGCGCACGAGATCTGGAAGCTGTACGAAGCCGGCGAACTGCGACCCGATAGCGCGCTCACCGGGCTGTTTGTCCACGACACCACGCCAGCCGACGTCGACGAGGTGCTCTACGTCGTGGAAGTCGCACGTGAAGAAGCCGAAGCGCGGGAGCGCGGCAGGCTGGCGGCGGAGTCCGATCAATAAATAGCGTCACCCGTCGGGCGCCGTTGGCGGGCGATTCCGGACTCAGCAAACCTGCCCGGCAGCGTAGCCGGATGACCAAGCCCACTGAAAGTTGAAGCCGCCCAGATGGCCGTTCACGTCGACCACCTCGCCAATGAAATACAACCCCGGCTGCAGTCGCGATTCCATGGTCTGTGACGAAAGTTCGTTGGTGTCGACACCGCCCAGAGTGACTTCGGCGGTGCGGTAACCCTCGGTGCCGCTGGCCTTCACCGCCCAGCCGTTCAGCCGTTCGCCAAACTCGCGCAATTGGGCGTCGCTGGAATGCTGAAGCACTTCCGGCATGGCGTCGAGTTCGCACAGCCTCTGCGCCAGCCGGCGCGGCAGCACCTCCGCAAGCGAGGCCACCAGCGATCCCGACGCCCGCTCGCGCTTGCGCGCCAGCAGCTCGTCGGCGGCGTCCCGGCCGGGCAACAGGTCAAGCGTCAACGCATCGCCGGGGTTCCAGTACGACGAGATCTGCAGGATCGCCGGGCCGCTCAGGCCGCGGTGCGTGAACAGCACGGCACCGGGGAACTCCTGGTTGCCGCAACGTGCGACCGCCGGAGTCGAGACGCCAGCAAGCTCCACGACGTCGTCCAGCGGCTTGCCACTTAGCGTCAGCGGCACCAGACCGGCGCGGGTCGGCCGAATCCCGTGCCCGAACTGCCGGGCCACGGCATAGCCGAAGCCGGTGGCGCCCATTTTCGGGATCGACAGGCCGCCGCTGGCGATGACCAGCGCCTGGCAGCGGACCTCGCCGGTCGCCATCTGCAGACGGAACCCTGCAGTGGCCGGCTGGATGGACGTCACTTCGACTTCGGTACGAATCGTCACGCCGGCGTCTGCGCATTCCGCAAGCAGCATGCGCAGGATCTGTTTGGAGGACTCGTCGCAGAACAGCTGGCCAAGCTCCTTCTCGTGCCAGGCAATGCGGTGCCGCTCGACCATCGCGATGAAATTCCATTGCGTGTAGCGCGCCAGCGCCGAGCGGCAGAAGTGTGGATTGCCGGAGAGATAGTTGTCCGGCGTCGTGTGCAGATTTGTGAAGTTGCAGCGGCCACCGCCGGACATGAGGATCTTCTTGCCGACCTTGTTGCTGTGCTCCAGCACCAGCACCTGTCGTCCGCGACGCCCCGCCTCGATGGCGCACAGGAGGCCGGCGGCGCCGCCGCCGATGATCACGACGTCCGGGTTATCCATGGAGCGCGCGCTGAAACGCTTTTGTCGGACTCAACCCACCGGCGGCTCGTCAATCTCGATCAGCAGCTTGCCGATGTTCTCGCCCTTGAACAGCTGGGTCAGCGCCTGCGGCGCGTTGTCCAGACCCTTGACGATGGTGCTTCGGTCCTTGATGCGGCCGCGCTTCAACCACCACAGCATGTGCAGCTGCGCCCTGGGAAAGCGCGGAATGTAGTCGAGGATGATGAAGCCCTGGATCTTGAGGCGGCGGATCAGCAGGTGGCGGAAGTTGGACGGGCCGCCGGCCGCATCGTCCTTGCCGTACTGCGAAATCATGCCGCACAGGATCACCCGGCCGTGCAGGTTCATCAGGTCCAGCACCGCTTCCAGGATCGGCCCGCCGGCGTTCTCGAAGTCCACGTCCACGCCGTTGGGGCAGGCGGCTGCCAGCTGCTCGCGCCAGTCGGGGTCGCGGCGGTTGATGGCCGCGTCAAAGCCCAGCTCGCGCACCAGCCACTCGCACTTGTCCTTGCTGCCGGCGATGCCGACCACGCGCGCACCGTAAATCCTGGCGATCTGCCCGGCGATGCTGCCCACCGCGCCAGCGGCGGCGGAGATCACCACCGTTTCGCCGGGCTTGGGTTTGCCGATGTCCAGCAGTCCGAAGTACGCAGTCATGCCGGTGGCCCCGAGCACGCCCAGAGTCGCGGTCAGCGGCACTGGCAACCAGCCGGGAATCACCTGCGCGAGGCCGCCGCCGGTTTCGGAGACGATCGCGTAGTCCTGCCAGTTCAGCAGGCCCGCCACCTTGGCGCCGACCGGGAACTTGCGGCTGTTGGAGGCCACCACTTCGCCGACCGCGCCGCCGCGCATCACCTCGCCCAGAACAACCGGCGGCAGGTAGCCTTCCGCCTCGCTCATCCAGATGCGGTTGGTCGGGTCCAGCGACAGATAGCGATTGCGCACCAGCGCCTGGCCGGGGCCCGGCACCGGCACCGGCTCGACCACGCGCTGCAGGATCTTGGGGTCGAAGTCGCCGGACGGGCGTTCGCGCAGGAGAAAGCGGCGGTTGAGGCTATTGGTCATTTACGGAGTCTCCATGCCCAGCGCGAATGAGAGTGCTTCTGTGGCGCGCGGCGAGCTTGCGCAGGTCAGCGTCAATCCGGGTCGTCCTTCGCCACCTGCTCTTCTTCGCGCTTGCCGATCCGCTCCAGCGCCGTCGCCGCACGCTGCTGCGAGTCGTAGGGACCCATGCGCGTGGTGCTGCCGCAGCCGAGGCCTTCCTCGACGCTTTTGTGATCGAGGCACCACCACCAGGCCATCATCCACCCATTACGTTCGCTCGAATAAGATGAATCCTGCCACGTATCGGTGTGATCGGGTTGACGTGCGGCGAGGTCGAACCGCAGTAGCGCCGTCCCACGCACGCGTCCGTTAACAATAAGATAACGTAAATATGTATCACTAACATAATGAGTGTTACAATACGTTTGATATGTTACGATATGTTCCATGGACGCTCCGCTCACGGACCTGAAGGCTTACCTGCACCAAGTGCTGGACGCCGACGTGGCAACCAGGCCCTGGAAGGCCGGCGAGCGCCTGCCTGTCTATTTCAAGAACCGCTACAAGGTTTTCGAAACGCGTCTTTTCGATACCGATTGCCTGGTGATGGCGGCGCGCGACGATGACGAGCTGACACCGACGGAACTCGCCAGGAACGTTCAATTCCTGGAGCACCGGGCGGGCCGGCCCTGCATCTTCGTGGCCACGGCCGTTACGCCCACCACCCGAAAGCGCCTGATCGCGAAGGGCGTCCAGTTTGTCGTTCCGCACAACCAGATGTACCTGCCGCACCTTGGGCTCGATCTGCGGGAGCGGTTCAAGCGCCGCAAAGCGCCGCAGCGCCAGCATCTGGGACCCGCCGCGCAAGCCGCGTTGATTCACTACCTGCTGCATGGGCACGGCGAAGCACTCAACCCGACCCTTCTGGCCACGCGCCTGCGCTACACGCGCATGACCATGACACGCGTGGTGGACGAGTTCGTGGCGGCGCAACTGGGTCTGGCGCAGGACCGGGGGCGCGAGCGCTGGTTCACCTTCCATGCCCAGAAGCGCGAGCTCTGGAACCTGGCGCTGCCGCTGCTCCGCACGCCGGTCAAGCGACGCTTCCATGCAATCAAGACCACGGACAACACTCGCGCTGGCCTGAACGCCGGGCTCATCGCGCTCGCGCACCGCACGCTGCTTGCCGAGCCGGCCACGGAAGCCCGCGCGATCACGCCGGCTGACGCTCGCGCAAGCGGGGATACGCGAGGCCGCGAAGACTTCGCAGATCGCGGTCCCGACGTGCTCGAACTCGAGGTGTGGGCGTACGATCCGCGCCTGCTCGTCGCCGCGCCCGGAGCAGATGTGGACCCTCTCTCTCTCTACCTCAGCCTCAAGGACAACGCGGACGAGCGCGTGGAGGCTGCGGTGGGTGAATTGATGACAGCTCACGCATGGTGAGGGGGCTCGACCTTTTCCGTGAGCACTTCGCGGCCTTCAAGGATCGGTACGTGCTCATTGGCGGCACCGCAAGCTTCCTCGCGCTGGAGGAAGCCGGGATTGAATTCAGGGCCACCAAGGATCTCGATATCGTCCTGTGCATCGAAGCATTCGATCGCGAGTTCGCGCAGGCGTTCTGGGGTTTCGTCAAGGCCGCAGGCTATGCGCAGCAGGAGCGCAGCGACGGCCGGAAGGTTTTCTATCGGTTCATGAAACCCGCCGACGCGCGTTTCCCCGCGATGCTCGAACTGTTCAGCCGCGCGCCCGACCATATTCGCCCCGATGCCTCCGCCGCACTGACGCCCATTCCGGCGGGGCAGGACGTGGACAGCCTGTCCGCGATTCTCCTGGACGAGCACTACTACGCTTTCATCCAGTCGGGCATCACCGAGATCGCCGGATTACCCTGCATCGGCGCACCCCACCTCATTCCGCTGAAGGCCCACGCCTGGCTGGACCTGACCGCGCGGGCGCAGAGAGGCGAAAGCATCGACAGCGCGGAGATCCGCAAGCACCGCAACGACGTGGTCCGGCTGTACCAGTTGCTGGTGCTCGATCAGCCGGTCTCCCTGCCTGCGAACGTGCTCGCCAACATGCGGGAGTTTGTCGAGCGTGTCGCCGCGGACGCGGACTTCGAGCCGGACCGGCTCGTGGGGCTTGTAGCGATCAAGCCAGTACACCACCGCAAATACCACTCCAGCGGGTGCACGTAGATAAATCGAACGTCGTAGTCGCTGTCGTCGGAAGCAAACCCCCAACCTCATATGTTCGGGGCGGCGTGCCTGGCGATCAAGGTCAAAATGGACATGCCGCTGGGTGGCGCGACTAAGCCGCCGCCCGCGACCTGATATCCCCCAGTATCGAAACGATCTGGTCCGCGTTGCGGTCGAGGCCCACCAGTGTCCGGATGAAAAGGGTCAGCGGCTTGTTGAAGCGCAGCTTGGCGATTACGCGCTTGACCGCGACGGCATTGGCCTCCGCGAGCAGGCCTTATCTTGTCCAGGAATTCGTCAAAGCTGCTGCCGACGTGCCGGTTACGCGCCTGTGTATCTATTCTGGTACATCGGTGGCAACCCCGGCTCTTCA
>JANNAK010000079.1:0-5563 GCA_031384195.1 Gammaproteobacteria bacterium | reverse complement strand
CAGCGCCGCAAGGGCCGCCAGCAGGTTGCTCACGTTGAACCGACCGAGCAAAGGCGAGCGAACCTGACCACGGTCCGCGCGGCTTTCGACGTCGAATTCCAGGCCGTCGGCGCCAAGCCGTGGCGATCGGGCGATCAAATAGTTGCCGTCCACCGGCGCTGCCCCGTCAATGCCATAGACCGTGGCGCGGTCAAATTCGGTCGCCCACCGCGCACCGCAGTCGTCGTCGCGATTGAACACCCTCGCCTGCAGGCCCTCAAACCCAAACAGTCGGCGCTTGGCTTCGGCGTAGTTCGCCAAGGTGCCGTGATAATCGAGATGGTCGCGCCCGACGTTGGTGAGGATCGCGGTGTGGAACTGCACGCCCGCCACGCGCGACTGGTGCAGCGCATGCGAGGACACTTCCATCGATACGCTATGGCAACCGTCCGCCAGCGCGCGATGCAGGATCCGCTGCAGGTTCACCGGGTCGGGTGTGGTGTGGTCACCGGGTCGCAGGGCTTGCCAACGACCGCTGCCCAGCGTGCCAAGGTAGAAACACGGTTGGCCCAGCTGTTCCAGAGCCTGCGCCAGCAGGTAGGCGGTCGAGGTCTTGCCATCGGTCCCGGTTACGCCAATGCATGCCAGCTTTAGACTTGGGTCACCAAAGAACCGGGACGCGATCAGGCCGGCTTTCTCTGACAATTTTTCAATGGCGACCAGCGGCACTGGCGCCTTTGGCGGCTCCATGCCAGCAACCGGCTCCCACAGAACGACCGCGGCACCGCGCGTGCGCGCCTGGTCAACGTAATCCAGGCCGTGCCCCTGAGTGCCGCGGCAGGCCAGGAAGGCGCCGCCGGAAATGACCTGCCGGCTGTCGATGGCAAGGTCGGTGATGGTGAGGTCGGGTACGTCGGCGGCGAAACCACGCAACAGCTCGGGCAAGTGGCGCAGCAGCAGGGCGGGCGGCATGGCGCTCATGTCTTCGGAGCCGGCGCGGGATCCGCGCTCGCGGTGGTGCCGGTAGAGGGCGGAACCTGCAGCAAGTGCATCGCGGGCTCCATTACCCGGGAGAACACCGGGCCGGCGACTTCGCCGCCGTAATACTTTTCAAGCCCGGGCTCGTCGATCATCACCAGGCCCACCAGTCGCGGGTGGTCGGCCGGGATAAGTCCAATGAACACGGCCTGATGCCGGTCTTCGTCGTAACCGCCGGCCTTGTGCTTGCGCACGGTGCCGGTCTTTCCCGCCACCGGGTAGCCCGGCACGGAGGCCCGCACCCCGGTGCCATCCCCGATCGTGACGTCTTCCATCAGGTGGCGTGTTGCCCGTGCCACCTGCGCCGAGACGGCGCGCTGCGGGGGAACCACTTCACGATCGCGGACCAGCGTCAGGGACGGCAGCAATCCGTCATTTCCGAGTGCGGCGTAGGCCCGCACCAATTGCAGGGCGTTGACCGAGATTCCATAGCCATACGACGCGGTGGCGGTGGCGATCTCGCCCCACTCGCTGTAGCGCCGCAGCACGCCCGGCGCCTCTCCCGGGAAACCGGCGCCGGTGACTTCGCCGAGGCCGAACTTCTGGTAGCCGGTCCAGAGGGCCTGTGCACCCATGTCCAGGCCGATTCGCGCGGCGCCGACATTGCTCGAGCTTGACAGCAGGCGTGCCAGCGTCAGGTCGCCGTTGGGGTGGTGATCGCGAACGGTCAGGTAGCCCACCTTGAAGAAACCCGGCCCGGTATCAATGTGGCTGGCCGGCGTGATCGCACCGACTTCCAGTGCCTGGGCGATCAGCAACGGTTTTACGCTTGAACCGGGTTCGAACACGTCGGTCACGGCCCGATTGCGCAGGCCACCCGAATCGCGGTCGCCCGGGCGGTTGGGGTTGTAACCCGGCTGGCTGGCCATCGCCAGGATCTCGCCGGTGCGCGCATCCAGAAGGACAATCAGGCCGCCCTTGGCGCGATTGGCGGCAACCGCACCCTTGAGTTCGCGGTAGGCGAGGTACTGCAGGCGCAAGTCCAGCGTCAGCGTCAGGTCCTGGCCGGCCATGGCCAACTGGAAGTCATCGGATTCCTCCACCACGCGGCCGGAACGGTCGCGCACCACACGACGGGCGCCTGCCCGTCCGGCCAAGGTGGTTTCTCGCGCGCCTTCCATTCCCTCCCGGCCGCGGCCGTCGACGTCGCAAAACCCGACCACTTGTCCGGCGACCTCGGCCGCGGGGTAGAACCGCCGGTACTCCCGCTGCGCAAACACGCCCGGCGCTTTCATGGCGAGGACGCGCTTGGCTTGATCCGGGTCGAGGTGCCGCCGCAAGTAGGCAAAGTGCTTGTCACGGCGTGCGACGAGGTTGGCCTTCAGCTCCCCTGGCTTGTAGCCGAGCAACTTTGAAATCGGCGGCAGGTATTCCGGCGCCTCCAGCAGTTCGCCGGGAATCACCCACAGCGACTCGACCGGCGCGGACAGCGCCAGGGGCTCGCCATGGCGGTCACGAATCGCGCCCCGATTCGCGGGCACGGTGACCGTGCGCAATGCGCGCTTGTTGCCCTCGCCCGTCAGGAAATCGCGCTGCACGACCTGCAAATCAAAGGCGCGCGCCAGCACCATCGACGCTGCGACGCCCAACACGATCATGACGGAGTAGCGTCGCCACGCGCCGACCTGCCGCGCCGTCCGCACCGGGGTGGCGCTCATTGGCTGTCCCCGGCGCTGAGCGGGGCGACTTCAGTCGTCGCCGGCTCGGTCATGCCCAGCTTTTCACGCGCGAGTCGCTCGATTCGCCCGTGGTGCGCAAGCGTGGCCTCTTCCAGCTGCAATTGCGCCCACTCGGTTTCCAGTTGCGCCTTCTCGGCACGCAACTGCTCCAGCTCATGCACCAGGGTGCGGTTCTGGTGCTTGGTTTGCACGACGATGACGCCCGACAGGACCACGGCGACACCCAGCAGGAGTTGCGTCAGCCACTGGCGCCGGCTCACTCACGGCCCCCCGTGGACGCGACGGGATTGAGCTTTTCCGCGACGCGCAGGACGGCGCTGCGAGCCCGTGGGTTGCCCGCTTCCTCGGCAGGCTCGGGAAACTGCGCCTTTCCCACCAGCGACAGGCTGGGGGTGTCGCCCCGCGCGCGGTCGCGCAGCGCGCGCTTTACCAGGCGGTCCTCAATTGAATGAAAACTGATGACGGCCAGTCGCCCGCCGGGCGCCAACACGGCGACCGCCTGCCCGAGGGCCTCGGCGAGGTGTTCCAGTTCGCGGTTGATGTGAATGCGAATCGCCTGGAAGCTGCGCGTGGCCGGGTGGATCTTCTGCCGCGGGCCGCGATGCGTGGAAAGGATCAGCTCGGCCAACTGGGCGGTGGTGGTGATGGGCGACGAGGCGCGCGTTTCAACTATTCGTCTGGCGATACGCCGGCTGTTGCGCTCGTCACCGCACTGCCAAAGGACGTCGGCAATCTCGCGGTCGTCGGCGCGCGCCAGCCATTGCGCCGCCGACTCGCCCGCCGTCGGATTCATGCGCATGTCCAGCGGACCGTCATTCTTGAATGAAAACCCGCGGCTGGCGTTGTCGAGCTGTGGCGACGAGACCCCCAGGTCAAACAGCACGCCGTTCACCCGGCCGTCGATCGACAGGGCTGCACAGGTCGCCGCCAGGGTGGAGAAATTGGCTGGGTGAAACTGGAGGATTGGGTGTTGCGCTCGCAGCGCCGACGCCGCGGCCGACGCCTCCGGGTCCTGGTCAAACGCGTGCAAGACGCCGCGGCCACCGAGTTTCGCCAGGATCGCCGCACTGTGGCCGCCACGGCCAAAGGTGCAGTCGACATAAATTCCGCCGGGCACGGGGGCGAGTCCGGCGACGGCTTGTTCAAGCATCACCGGTTGGTGGAGAGTCACAAGGTCAGGGAACCCGGCTGGGAGCAGGGCGCAGGATCCGTCCGCCACTGGGGCTCACCGCTTGAGCAGCGTGAACGCGGCGGCCAGCTCATCGGCATTGCCTTCACCAAAGCGTTGGGTCCAGACGTCCTCGCTCCAGATGTCGAAGCGTGTGATCTGGCCCACCAGCACGGCGTTGGTCTCCAGGCGGGCGTGGCGCCGCAGGATCTGCGGCAGCAGCACCCGGCCCTGCTTGTCGATTTCGGTCTCGACCGCATGGCCGATGAAGACTTCCTTGAGCTTGTCCGCGGCAGCACGGTTGTCGAGGTTCTGGATTTGCTCGGCCAGCTCGCGGAAAACGGGGGCCGGATACACCTCGATGCAAGGGTTGTACGCCCGCGTGATGAACAGCTGGGTACCGTGCTCATCGCTCAATTGCTGGCGAAAGCGCGACGGGATCGCCAGGCGACCCTTGTCGTCAATGGTCAGTAAATGAGACCCAGCAAACATTGCGCGCCTATGCCCCCGTCGAAATCCGCCTGTGGATACCACGGACTTCTACAATTCTCCACCGAACCCCACTTTAATCCACCGCAACCCACTTTGCAAGGAAAATTTCCATGCGGAACAAGGGCTTACGTACGATTCCACCTGTAATTCATAACCATTCAAAAACAATAAGTTAGCTGTGGATATTAATGTTGATTATTGGATAAGCCCGGGGGTGGATTAGGGCCCGGATTGACCGGCATGGCAGCCTCAGCGCCCGGGCGGCCAGACTGAGGCAAGATCGCGCGGGTTGTTCCAATTATTCGATGGAAGCTAAATCGCAGGATCGCTCCAATGCGATCCAATTACGTTCGAAAAAGTTGGGATCTACTTCAAGCGGGCACGGCGCAGCCGTGGCACTCCGGAATTCCGGGCGGTTGCTTCGCCCGGAATTTGTCTTCGAATCAAGTGGAGTCGGCCTGTAAGCCGGGTTCTGTCTTCTCACCTTGCGGCAAGGAAACAATCATTCCTCTGGGACGCCTGTCGCCAGGCGCCTCAAGCAACCTACCCGGAAGGCGTGCGGGCCGCACGTTCAATCGCTTGCGCGATTGCCCTTCCCTATTTGGTCTTGCTCCGGGCGGGGTTTGCCGTGCCACATCTGTTACCAGATGCGCGGTGCGCTCTTACCGCACCGTTTCACCCTTACCTGCTCTTGCGAGCATCGGCGGTTTATTTTCTGTTGCACTTTCCGTGGACTCGCGTCCCCCAGGCGTTACCTGGCGCCCTGCCCTCCGGAGCCCGGACTTTCCTCCAGTACATTGCTGCACCAGCGATTGCTCGGCCGACTCCACTCGGGATGATACACCCCGGGACCCCTTACTCGTCCGTACCGGGCCCGGCATGACCGGTCAGTTGCAGCGCCTGGGCGTACAAGTCCTTGCGCGGGAGCCCGGTGAGCGTAGCGGCGACCTTTGCCGCGCGCGAAGCTCCGAGTTCCGGCAGCAAGGCCTTCAACACCCGCTCGGCTTCGCGGGGCGTGGCGGCCACGGCACTGGCGCCCTCAATGACCAGCACGAACTCCCCGCGCTGGCGATTGGCGTCCTCGCGCAGCCAGGCCAGCAACTCGGCCGCCGGGGCGGTATGCGACTGCTCGAACAACTTGGTCAGTTCGCGCGCCAGGCAAACCCGGCGCTCCGGACCCAGCACCTCGATCAGGTCTGACAGGCTT
>JANNAK010000071.1:0-9181 GCA_031384195.1 Gammaproteobacteria bacterium | reverse complement strand
TAGCGCCGCCACGGCCTTCGGTGGCCTCCATCAGTTCGTTGGCAAGGCGCAACGACATTGATTTTTCGCCGCGCTTTTTGGCGGCTTCTTTCAGCCAGCGCATGGCCAGCGCCATTCGGCGCACCGGACGCACTTCCACCGGCACCTGGTAGTTGGCGCCACCAACGCGGCGGGACTTCACCTCGACGGTCGGGCGCACGTTCTCGAGCGCCAGCTCAAGAATCGGCAGCGGCTCGTCGGTCTTCTTCTTCTCGGCAATCGTGTCAAGCGCGCCGTAGACGATCTCTTCGGCACGCGACTTCTTGCCGCGCTCCATGATCTTGTTGATGAACTTGGCGAGCAGCTCAGACTTGAACTTGGGATCCGGCAGGATCGTGCGGATCTCGGGCTTGCGACGACGGGACATGGTTCAGGCGCTCCTTAACTGGCCTTGGGGCGCTTGGCGCCGTACTTGGAACGGCCCTGACGGCGCTTCTCGATGCCGGCGCAATCCAGCACGCCACGCAGGGTGTGGTAACGAACGCCAGGCAGGTCCTTGACGCGGCCGCCGCGAATCATCACAACCGAATGCTCCTGCAGGTTGTGGCCTTCGCCGCCGATATAGCTGATGACTTCAAAACCGTTGGTCAGACGTACCTTGCATACCTTCCGCATGGCCGAGTTCGGCTTCTTCGGCGTGGTGGTGTACACACGAGTGCACACGCCGCGCTTCATCGGATTGCCCCCGAGGGCGGGGACCTTTGATTTGACCACGGCCGACGTGCGGCCACGGCGAACCAATTGATTAATCGTAGGCACTGAATACGTCCCGGTTTTAGAAAGAAAAGACGGGCCCACACAGGGCGGGTCCGTCATGGAAGGGCGCGCATCTTAGTTAGGGGGTTCCCCACTGTCAAGCGCCGCGTTCAAATCGTGCCATCCCGGGGGCCGGCCCGGGGAAATTTCCCCCTGGCCCGCGGGGAAACCTCGTCGGGCCGGCGCCGCAGGCCGGCCGTTCGTGTGACGCCGGCGTCCGCGCTGATGCATACTTTCGCGCTCCGCCGCAGGTGAAAAATTCGCTCGCGGCTACGCCACCCCTTGAAGGAACCCTACTGACAATGAATCAGAACACCAAGATTGCGCTGTTTGGCATCGGCTTGACGCTTTCGACTGGCTTCGCGCAAGCGGCCACCTATGAGGGCGGCCTGCTTGCAAACCACCAGTGGGCAGACTCCTCCTGGGACGATGCAAAGGGGTTTGGCGCCAGCCTTGACGGCGTTCGCCTCTACAACAAATTCGAAGGCATCTCGCTGCGCATCAGCCGCACCGAGCTTGAGGCCGGTCTCGCGGAAGCCAACCGGGACGCCGCGTCGATCGGTTACTGGCGCTATCTCGACGGTGACGGCTTCAGGCTGCCGGGCCTGCGCCCGTACGTAAACGGCTCCATCGGCTATGGCCGACTCGACGCCGGATTGGTTGAAGAATCCGGCGCCATCGTCGACGCGGCCTTCGGCGTGGTGTCGACCTGGGATGCACTGATCCCGAACCTTAAACTTCGCTCCGAGCTGCGCCTTGGCTGGGACGACGAGGCGGACGGTTCATTCCTCGCCGGCGTCGGCCTCGGCTTGCATTACCTGTTTGGCGGGAGTGCCAAATCCGGCCAGACGGCCATGGCGCCTGCCGCCGAGCCGACCCCCAAGCCGGCCGCGACCAGCGATGACAGCGACGGCGACGGCGTGCGCAATTCTTCCGACGCCTGCCCCGGCACGCCCGCTGGAACCGCCGTCGACGACCGTGGTTGCGTTGAGCTGTCCAAGTTCGTGCTGAAGGGCCTCAGCTTTGCGACCGCTTCGGCAAACCTTGTGGCCAACGCCAGCCCCGCGCTGCGCAGCGCTGTTGCGACACTGAAGGCCCATCCGGCGGTCACCGTTGAAGTCCAGGGTCACACCGATTCCCAGGGCGAAGCCGCGCGCAACATGACCTTGTCCGAGCGCCGCGCACAGGCGGTCAAGGCCTTCCTGGTCAAGGAGGGCATCAATGCCGACCGCATCATGGTGAAGGGATTTGGGGAAACCAAGCCGGTGGACAGCAACGCCACCGCCGAAGGACGCGCCAACAACCGGCGCGTGACGTTCCGCGTTACCAGCAGCTGATCGCCATCGCGGGCTGAAAAAAAAGCGGGCCCTTGCGGGCCCGCAGGCGTTTGCATGTACTGCGCAACTCCCGGACCGGCGCCCTCGGTGGCGCCGGTCCGGCTCAGTCCGTGACCTTGATATTGGTCGCGTTATTCTTGTAGACCACGGCGCCAACACCGGGAACCTTCTTCAGGTCCTCCGGGGCCTTGAACGGGCCCTTTTCAGTGCGGAACTGGACGATGGCGGCGGCGCGCGACGGCCCGACCCCCGTCAACTCTTTTGCCAGTTGCTTTTCATCAGCCTTGTTGATGTTCACCGGTCCGGCGAACGACGCACCCATCGCCAGCAACAACGCACTCGACAGCAAGATTTTCTTGATCACGTGACTCTCCTCCTGAATTGGCCTGTATTCCCGCAGGACGCGGGAACGACAATCTAGGATCGGCGAGGTTTCACCGCCGCGGCAGACTGCCCCGACAATTTTGACCAAGCGGGACTTTCCCCGCGAAAATGTTCGCGCGACTACGCGCGAATTGTGACGCGGGCGTAACGCCTCGGACCGACCTGCAGCAGGTAGGTCACGCCGGGTCGCAACAGCCGGCTACGATCTTCCACCCGCTCGCCGTCCACGCGCACCGCACGCTGCTGGACTTGCCGGTTCGCGTCCGAGGTGGACGCACACAAGCCCGCTTCCTTCAGCGCCTTGGGCAAGGTGATCCCGTCCGGCGGGGACACCAGGTTCACTTCGGGGATGTCCTCCGGCAATGCGCCACCGGAAAACTGCGCGATGAACGCAGCCCGCGCCCGCTCCCCGGAGCCGGCGCCATGAAAGCGGTCCACGATTTCCGCGCCCAGTTCCATCTTCACGTCGCGGGGATTGGCGCCCTGCTCGACCCCACTGCGCAAGGCGGACACCTCTGACAACGGCCGGAACGACAGCAGGGTGAAGTAGCGCCACATCAGGGTGTCGGAGACCGACATTAACTTCCCAAACATCTCGCCCGGCGCATCGGTGACGCCAATGTAATTGTTCAGCGACTTGCTCATCTTTTGCACGCCGTCGAGCCCCTCGAGGATCGGTACGGTGAGGATGCACTGCGGCACCTGGCCGTAAGACTGCTGCAATGCGCGGCCCACGAGCAGGTTGAATTTCTGATCCGTGCCGCCGAGCTCGACGTCGGCCTTCAAGGCCACGGAGTCATAGCCCTGCAGCAATGGATACAGCAACTCGTGCACCGCAATCGGCTGGCCGCCCTTGTAGCGCTGGCTGAAGTCCTCGCGCTCGAGCAGGCGCGCGACGGTGTACCGGGCCGCCAGCTTGATCAAGCCTTCGGCGCCGAGCGCGGATAGCCACCGGGAGTTGAACTCAACCCGTGTCTTGCCCGGATCCAGAATTTTCGCGACCTGCGCCTCGTAGGTCTTCGCGTTCTCCAGAACTTCCTCGCGCGTCAGCGGCTTGCGCGCTTCGTTCTTGCCGGTTGGGTCGCCAATCATCCCGGTGAAATCACCGATCAGGAACACCACGTCGTGGCCGCGCTCCTGGAAGGCTCGCAGGCGATTCAGCAGCAGCGTGTGTCCCAAGTGCAGATCTTTCGCGGTCGGGTCGAAACCGGCCTTGATCACCAGCGGCTTGCCGGATGCCTCGGCCTTGCGCAGGCGCGCGCGGAACTCATCCGGAGGGATTATTTCGTCGCTGCCGCGTTCAATTTCGGCAAATTCACCGGTCGGCGCCGGCTCGGCGTTTGAGTTCATGCGATAGTCGTAATGTGCGCCGAAAACCCTTGCAAAATAAGGAGTTTTATGGTCTTGTACGCCCCATCGCGGGTGCCGCAGCCACGTCACAAAAGGTGACCGCAGCCTGCAGGCCGGAACCGCCTGATGGGTCAAGGGAAGATGCGTTTGGATTATAGCCCAGTGGAGCCGGTCGACCGGCCCGCCTCGCGACGTGCCTTCCTGGTTGCGGCGCTGGTGCTGCTGTCGATCGGGGCCATGCTGGGCCGCGAAGGTTCGGCGAATCGGGCGCCCATTGAGCCCGACGCAATCGCACCGCTGGCCGCCGAATTGGCGCCCGCTGCCGCCGCCCCCGCGGAAACGCCGTGGTCCACGGTCACCGTGGGGCGTGGCGATACGCTGTCGCAGATCTTCGACCGACAGGGGCTGCCCGCCCTCGACTGGGTGGAAATCCTGCGCCTCGACGGCGATGCACGTCGCCTGAAGTCCCTCAAAGCCGGCGACCAGTTGCTGCTGCGCCAGGGGCCGACGGGTCTTGAGGCCCTCCGCTACGCCTTTGACGAGGCGCACACTTTGCAGGTCCAGCGCGGCACGGCCGGGTTTGAGATCACCACCCAGGAAGCCGAGATTGAGCGCCGCGCGACCTACGCCACCGGGGAGATCCGCAGTTCGCCCTGGGAAGCCGGCATCGCGGCCGGCTTGCCGGAGGCCCTGATCATCGAATTGGCCGATATCTTCGGCTATGACATCGACTTTGGTCAGGACCTTCGGGTCGGTGACCGCTTCACGGTGATCTACGACGAGCTGTACAAGGACGGCAAGAAGTTGCGCCCCGGCACCATCCTGGCGGCCGAGTTCTCCAACCAGGGCAAGGCCTACCGCGCGGTTCGCTACACCGACCCGCAGGGCCAGGCTGGCTACTACGCTCCCGAAGGCCAGTCGCTGCGCAAGGCCTTCATCCGCACGCCGCTGGACGTGTTTCGCATCAGCTCGAACTTCAGCTACGGCCGACGCCACCCTGTGCTGAACAGGATTCGAGCGCACCTGGGCACCGACTATGCGGCGGGTACCGGCACGCCGGTCAAGGCCACCGGCGATGGCCGTATCAGCTTCATGGGCTGGAAAGGCGGCTACGGCCGCCTGATCTCCATTCGCCACGGATCATCGATCGAAACCGCCTATGGCCACCTGTCGCGGTTCCGGGCCGGCCTGGGCAACGGCAGCCGGGTGCAGCAAGGCCAGATCATCGGCTACGTCGGCAGCTCGGGTCTGGCCACCGGCCCGCACTTGCACTATGAATTTCGCGTCAATGGCGCGCATCGCAATCCGCGCACGGTCGCCTTGCCGCGATCAAACGCCCTGCCGCGCCAGAACCTCGAGCATTTCCGCGCCTCGTCGAATCCGCTTCTGGCGCAACTCGACGCACTGGACCGCACCCGGCTCGCTCAGGCCAATTAGTCCGGCGCGCCCGGGCCCACCCGTCCATGCGCAGCGCCTTGTTTCTGGGCTTGATGTCGGGCACCAGCCAGGATGGCGTGGATGCCGTCGTGCTGGACTGCGGCGAAGGACGCCCACCCAGGATCATTGCCCATCACGCTGGCGCCTACCCGCCGGCCCTGCGCCGTGATCTCCTTGCGCTCGCCGCCAGCACCACGCCGGTGTCACTCCGGGATTACGCAACCCTCGACGACGCTGTCGCGAAAGCCTTTGCCAAGACCGCCCAGACCGCGCTGCGCAAGGCCAGGATCCCGGCGCGCCGGGTGTGCGCCCTCGGCAGCCACGGGCAGACCGTCTTCCACGACCCGGTGAAGGCCGGCAACAGCCTGCAACTTGGCAACCCCTCCCGCATCGCGGCACTGACGGGTATCGACACGGTGGCGGATTTCCGCCGCGCGGATATCGCCGCCGGCGGCCAGGGCGCACCGCTGGTCCCGGCGTTTCACAAGGTCATGTTTGGCAGCACCGGTGAGTCCCGCGCCATCGTGAATCTCGGCGGCATCGCCAACATCACCGTGTTGCCGGCCCGCGGCGCAGTCACGGGTTTCGACACCGGGCCGGGTAACGCCCTGCTGGATGAGTGGATCGCCTTTCAGCGCAAGCAGCCATTCGACCGGGACGGCCGCTGGGCTGGTTCGGGCGCGTTAAATGAAGCCTTGTTGAAGGCCCTGCTCAGCGAGCCCTGGCTGCAACGGGCACCACCGAAGAGCACCGGCCGCGACCGCTTCAACCTGGCGTGGCTGCGCCGCCGCCACCCCTCCCTGGGGCGACTGAAGCCGGCCGATGTCCAGCGCACGCTGGCCGAATTTACTGCCCGAACCGTCGCGATGGCGCTGGCACGACACGCGCCCACGGCGCGGCGGGTACTGGTCTGCGGCGGCGGCGTGCAAAACCGGTTCCTGATGTCGCGACTCGCCGGGTTGGCCGCCGTGCCGGTGGAGTCGACGCAGGCACTCGGAATCGATCCACAGTGCGTGGAGGCGGCGGCTTTCGCGTGGCTGGCATTTCGCGCCGTTGAACGACGCCCGGGGAACCTGCCGTCGGTCACCGGCGCCAGGCGGCCGGTGGTGCTGGGTGGGATTTACCCGGCCGGTTAGACGGCGAAAGAATTCCCGCACCCGCAGGTCGTGGTCGCGTTTGGATTGCGAATCACAAACTGGGCGCCCTCGACGCCTTCCTTGTAGTCGATCTCGGCACCCTGCAGGTACTGGATGCTCATGGGATCGACCAGCAAGGACACGCCCAGGCGCTCGACCTGCGTATCGCCTTCTTCCTGGTTTTCGTCAAAAGTGAACCCGTACTGGAAGCCGGAGCACCCGCCACCGGTGACAAATACCCGCAACTTGAGGTTCGGGTTCTCTTCCTCTTCCAGCAAGGTCAGGACCTTGCGCGCCGCGGACTCGGTGAACACCAGTGGCGCCGCCGCAGCGGCATTCCCGACAGTCTCGGTGGTCATCGGGGCCTAGCGCCGGTTCTCTATGGGAAGCTCATGGATCAGCGGCTCGTTGACCGGCTGCTGATGCGTCAGCGCGGCCATGTGCCCATCGCCCTCATGGACCAGTTGGCCGTTGATCTTGGCGCCGCCGGTCATCTCGATGATGCCGTAATAGACATTGCCCGTGACCCGCGCGCGCGCGCCCAGCGAAATGTGCTCGCTGGCATGTACGTCGCCGGCGACCTGGCCGTTCAGCACCACCGTTGGGGCGCGCACGTCGCCCTCAATCAGACCGGTCTCGCTGATGGACACGATCGCGCTCTTCTCCGAGACGGCGAGGACCTTGCCGACCACCTTGCCATCAATGTGGAGGCCGCCAGAGAACTTCACGTCGCCGTGAATCTCGGTCTGCCGCCCGATCAGCGTGTCAACCGTGCTCGCGCCCGGCCTGTCGCCGCCACCCCAAAAACTCTTCGCCATCGCCATCTCCTCAGGCCCCCTGGATCCGGGACCACTCAAATTCGTCTTCAATTTTCGGTACCGACGCGCCATCCGGATAAAGGGTGACCACCGCGCGACCGGGCTGGAATCCGGGCGGAAGACGAAACTCGCCAGCGAATTCCTCGAAATACTTGAATGAAAATACCAGATTCTTCTCGCCGCTGAGCAGCAGGTCGGACAGGCGGTACGTCGCGGCCTGCCCGCCTTTCATGCCGCGCAACCCGATATCGACCTTGCCGGCGATGCGCCGATCGTGGCGCACCGACTGGATTAGCACCAGGTCATAGCGAAACATGCCCGCGACGGCCGTCGGATACACCTTGAAGTCGAAGACCCGCACGCCTGCACGAGATGCATCCGGCGAGACGATGCCGCGATAGAAGGCGACTTGCTCATGGAGTTCGGCCACCTCCTCCTGCAAATCCGACAGCGAGGCCTTTACCGAACTGCAGGCCTGGCGGTCGATGTCCTGTGAACGCTCCAGGTACACGACCTGGTCCTTGAGCTTGTTGATATCGCCGTGGGCTGTATTCAGCTTGCCGGTCAGGTCGCGTCGCTCCTCCAGCAAACGGTCACGATCGGTCTGCGCCCGCGCAAAATCCGTCACGGTCGTGGCACGGGTGTAGCGGTACAGGCCCCAGGCGCTGGCCGCCAGCGCGGCGGTCGCGGCCGCAATCAGGGCCAGGCGCAGCTTCGGCCGGTAGGCCCGGATGACGACTCTTTTCTGTGCCACTGGCGTCCCGGCTCAGGGCCACAGTGCCGGCGCATCGAGACCGGATGTCTCGGGCAGCGCGTGCATAAGATTGAAGCACTGGATGGCCTGCCCGGCCGCGCCCTTCACCAGGTTGTCGATCACCGACATCACCACCACCCGGCGCGGGCCGACTTTCTGGATCGCGATCCGGCAGTCATTGGTGCCGCGAACCGAGCGAGTCTCGGGTTCGAACCCGGGCGGGAAAACATCCACGAACGGTTCATCGGCATAGGCGCGCTCGAACAGGGTCTGGACGTCGACGTCCTGCGACAGGTCCGCAATGATGGTGGCGTGGATTCCGCGCAAAGCGGGCACCAGGTGCGGGACAAACGTCAGCGAGACCGGGGCGCCGGCAATCGCGGCCAGGCCCTGCTCAATCTCGGGCAGGTGCCGGTGGCCCGCCACGCCGTAGGCCTTGACGTTGTCCGCGGCCTCGGCAAACAGCGAGCCGAGTTTCAACTCGCGGCCGGCGCCGCTGACGCCGGAGGTGCAGCTGGCGACCGGCGTGCCGCTGAGCAGCCCTTTCACCCGGACCAGCGGCAGCAAACCAAGCTGCACCGCCGTCGGATAGCAGCCGGGGCTGGCCAGCAGCCGTGCCGCGCGGATGGCATCGCGATTGACTTCGGGCAAGCCGTAAACCGCCTCGGCCAACAGTTCAGGCGCGGTGTGCGGCTGCCGATACCAACGCTCAAACGTTTCGGCGTTGCGAAAGCGGAAGTCTGCGGAGAGATCAATGACGCGGACGCCGCGGCGCAGCAGATCCGGCACCAGCGCCATGGCCGCTCCGTGCGGTGTGGCAAAGAACACCACTTTGCAAGCTGCCAGGGCGGCAGGATCGGGCGCGACGAAACTCAGGTCGCAGATCCCGCGCAAGTGCGGAAACAGGGCATCGGCGCGCTGGCCGGCCTCCTGCCGCGAGGTCAACACACGCACGCTGGCCCGGGGGTGGCGCGCAAGCAGGCGCAGGAGCTCGGCGCCCGTGTACCCCGTGCCGCCGACGATGCCGACCTCGATCATGGACTCAACCCTGCAAAGAGCCGCGATGATAGGCTGTTGCCCCGCCAATTTCGAGCCGCTGACCGCGTTCCATGGAGTGGGTCAAGGCATTTCACATTGTGTTCATGGTGGCCTGGTTTGCCGGGCTGTTTT
>JANNAK010000049.1:0-12183 GCA_031384195.1 Gammaproteobacteria bacterium | reverse complement strand
CGCAACGCGTCGGCCTCACGCTCGCGGACCTGGGAAAACCGCGCCTCGCGCTGCTGGTTCTGCTGCGCGGCCTGCCGGTTGCTCTCCTGCACCTGTCGCAGCAGCTCGCCTGCGGCCTGCGCGCTCGGCGGACCGAGCAGGAACAGCAAGGCGCAAAACGTATGCCTCACCGCGGCACCTGCACCGGCAACACCAGCAACTCCGGCGGCCGTTCCCCGCGCGCCACCTGCAGCGCATGGAAAACGTCCGGAATGGCATCGGCGCCGAGGCTGCGCCAGCCCTGCTTGTCCGGGTTCCAGTAGCCCGCCCGCTGCCGGTCCACGCTCAGGTAATAGAGTCCCAGGCGACCGATGCGGACGATCGCCACCGGCGTCGGCTGGCCATCAATCGTAAGTTGCGCCTCCTCGGCGCCCAACGAATAGCCGTAATCGACCTCGCTGCGGAAGACGTCCAGCACGCGGCGAAACTTGTCGGCCGTGTTGCGCGCCGGATCGTCCAGCAGGATTTTCAATTCCTGCACGCGGCGCCGGCGAAGCTCGGACTGGAACGGCAGGTCGGCGGCCACAAACGCATCGAGGTCGGCCACCATCTGCCGGGCCAGCGGCAACAGCCCCGCTTCTGTCTCCTTGATTCCCGTGATCTGCGACTCCAGGCCCGCGCGGGCCTGCTCCTGCCCTTCGGCCTGCATTTCCAGTTGCGCGGCGTACACCGACATTTGCAGCGCCCGGCCGCGCAGGTCTTGCTGCTGCTGCCGCAGCTTGTGGGTCTCGGCGGCAATGCCGTCGATGCGCTGCTGCGACTCCCGCGCCGAACGCCGGGCCTGGGCAGTGCCCGCCAGCGAGTCGTCCACCTCGTCGGCCCAAAGCGAGCCGTGTGCGACCAAGGCCAGCGCCAGCACCAGCAGGCGCGCGGCGCCTGGTCGCGTGGGAATCAACACCTGCCCGGCGGCCGTCATGCCTGTACTTGCACCCGGCACCGATCAGACCCGGGACGCGCCGAGTTTTCGCGGTGCCGCACGCAACTCCTGTCCCTGGATCCAGTTGGCGATGTCCAGGTTCATGTCGTCGGCATCGACATCGTCCAGCACCCAGTGGCCCCGCTCCGGGTAGTGCCGCAAGGCCGCCTGCGGATAGCGCGCGGCAACTTTGCGCACCACGGCGGCGGGAGTCAGGCGGTCCCGGCCGGAACTGACCACATACACCGGGCAACGCACGGCGCTGGCATCCACTGCCGAGGCACGCTGCCGGTCCAGCAGCCAAAAGCCAATTTCAAACACCGCCCGGCCGGACTCCGCGACCAGCCCGTCATAGAGGGCCCGGTGCCGTTCCGCCGGCACCCCGTTGAAGGCGTTGGCGACGGCACTCCGGAAGCTCGGCTTTTGCGGCTTGCGCCACCAGCCCCAGCGCAGGAACACGAACAGGAACGACACAAAATTTGCCCAGCGGATCCCGAAGATCCCCGACGGCGATGCCGGCGTCAGCAGCACCAATGCCAGCGGATTGATACGCGCCGCCAACTGCTGCGCCAGCAAGCCCCCCATCGAATGCCCGATCACAATTGGCGGCTGGGGGAAATTCTGCGCCTTGATGTAGGCCTCCAGGAATTTCAGGTAGTCGCGCAGGCTTTGGTCACCCACCGCCGGATCGTCGACTCCCGCGCCGTGGTGCGGCAAGTTTGGCGCATGGCAGGCATGCCCTCGTGCACGCAATGTTTCATGCAGGCGGGCAAAGTTCGAACCCGTGCACCACATGCCATGTATCAGGACCACCGGGTGAGCCATCGGTTTTTCCAGGCGGGGAAACAATGGCATTCAGTATGCAACAGCCCGCAATCCGGCTGGCTGCCGCAATCAGACGAGTGCTCGCCGGATCAGTAGCCGGTGACCTTGCGGGTGGTGTAGCGGTTCATCCAGACCGGCAGGAACTTGGTCGCCAGGTAAAGGGCCCAGGCCTGCATTCCGGGCAGCCAGTGCACCCGTGGCCAGGCCCACCCGCGCGCCGGCCATTGCGCGGCTCGCCACACCACGGCGGCGATGTCGTCGGGCCGCAGGCGCAAGCCGAGTGTTTCCATGCTCTTGGGCGCGGTCTCGAATTTACGCACCATCGGCGTGTCCACGAACAGCGGCAGGATGTCCATCACCGTGATGCCGTGGCGGGCCCACTCGACGTTTAGGGCCTCGGTCAAGCCGCGCACCGCAAACTTGGTGGCCGAGTACACGGTGAACGCCGGCGCGCCGTAAATGGCTGAGGCCGAACACATGCTGATGACGCGGGCCCCGCGCGTTCGCTTCAGGTACGGCAGCGCCAGATGGCAGCCGTTGACCACGCCCTTGAAATTGACGTCGATGACGGCGTGGTGCCGGGACAGGTCGACTTTCTCGAAATCATCGACCGCGACGATTCCGGCGTTGTTGAACAGGACATCCAGGCGTCCGCCGGCCGCCTCGAAAAACGCCGCCAGCGCAGAACGAAACCCCTCGACGTCGGTGACGTCCAGCGCGCCTGCGATCGACGGTTGCAGCGTACGCGCCAGTTCCTGCACGCCGGCCGCATTGACGTCGTAGAGTCCCACCAACCAGCCGGCGCGACTGAAGCGCTCGGCCGTCGCCCGGCCAATTCCGGCGGCCGCACCGGTGATGAAGATCGCCGGCCGGTTGTCTGCCCCCGTCAACCCGGTGTCACCGGCTGCAGGTAAACGATGGTGGCGCCATCGAGGATCACCATGAAACTGGATTCCGGGATCCCCTTCTCCTTGCGGTAGGCGCGCAGCTTCGAGTTGACCTTGTAGTAACCCGCCAGGAACGACAGCGGGTTGCGGAACGGAAAGCGCGCCACGGCGTAGCGCTGCACCGGGACGCTGCGATAGAAGGCGGCGGCGTCCAGCACTCCCTGGCCCATCGACCCCTCGACCACGAACCCAATCTGGTTCTGGATGCCACGACCCGCCGGGAAATACAGCTGCGCCGGCTTGCGTTGGGTCAGGCCGGCCTGCTCCAGGCGCTCGCCCAGCTCGGTGGTGATCTTGCCGATCTTGCTGAAATCGGTGGTCGCCTCCTGCACATATACGAACGCCAGCGGCCCGACCTCTTCTTCCACCACCGTCACGGAACTGAACATGCCCAGCCACGCCGCGAGCGCGGCCACGACGGCCACGAGCACCGCGACAGAAATCGCTGCAATCTTCATGCTCTCCCCCTGACGAATTTTTGTGTCCCCGGGTACAGGGTACACCGCGTGCCGCGTTTGGAGTGCTAACCTAGTTCCTGCCCCACAGGAGAATGCTCGATGGCCGGTGCAGGACACGCCAACAGTTTTTTATCCCTGGTCAATGACGCGAAATCCCGGATCAAACAGGTGGACGCCAGCGAGATGCCGGCGATCCTGGAGAAAAACCCTCGCTCGCGCCTGATCGACGTCCGGGAAGAGAGCGAATTCGCGGCCGGCCACGTGCGCGGGGCCGAGTGGCTGGGCAAGGGAATTATCGAGCGCGACATCGAGACTCGCCATCCGGACCGCAATGAAACCCTGTACCTGTACTGCGGCGGCGGTTTCCGTTCTGCGCTGGCGGCCGACAACCTGAAAAAGATGGGATACACCAACGTCATCAACGTCGACGGCGGCTGGCGCTCCCTGAAAGACCTGCTGCCGACGGAGTAGTCATGCATTCCACCTCCGCCCTCAACCAGATGGGCTTCGGCAACCTGCTCGCGCAGGCCGACGGGGTCGCCCTGGGCGTTCTGATCCTGCTGCTGCTGATGGCGGTGTTCAGCTGGTACTACATCCTGAGCAAGGCGCTGCGCGCCTGGACCATCCGCCGGCGGGCGGACGAGGTCGTTGCCGGGTTCTGGGACGCCGCGGCACTGGCCGACGGCATCAAGGCGATGGAACAGGAGCGCGCGTCCGAGCCGTTTTCGAAGGTCGCCCTGGACTGTGTCAACGCCGTGCAGCACCACGAGCGCCACACCGGTGGCCGGTTGGGGGAAGCCATGGGCCTGTCCGAATTTGTCGAGCGCTCGCTGCGCAAGGCAATCGCGCGCGAGACCGGCACGCTGGAAACCGGCCTGACCTTCCTTGCCACCGTCGGCAGCACCGCGCCATTCGTGGGACTGTTCGGCACGGTCTGGGGCATCTATCACGCACTGATCCGCATCGGCGCCAGCGGCGAAGCCTCGCTGGATGCGGTCGCCGCGCCCGTGGGTGAGGCGCTGATCATGACCGCGCTGGGCCTGGCCGTCGCCGTCCCGGCGGTGCTGGGTTACAACTTCCTGGTGCGCAGCAACCGCGTGACCATTGCCAGCTTCGACAATTTCGCCCACGACCTGCACCAGTACTTCACCACCGGCTCGCGCGTCGAGCGGGCCGCAACTCCCTCAACCAAAATGGCGGCAAAGTAGCCATGGCCTTCTCGACCCAGGAGAACCGCTTCAGCGCCGACTCGTCGCCGATGTCGGAGATCAACGTTACGCCAATGGTCGACGTGATGCTGGTACTGCTGATCATCTTCATGATCACCGCGCCGCTGGTCACGCACAAGATTCCCATTGACCTGCCGCAGGCTTCGGCCAAGCGCAATCCGGACAAGCCGGACATGGTGTCGCTGGCGATCGACGCCCAGGGCCAGTTGTTCTGGAACGAGCAGCCGATCGGCCCGGACGAGTGGAAGGTGCGCATCCGCTCGGCGGCACTGAAGACGCCGCAGCCGGAATTGCAGTTGCGTGCGGAAAAAACCACCCAGTACCAAAAGCTGGCCGAGATCATGGCCGACGCCCAGGCCGCCGGCCTGGTGAAGCTGGGCTTCGTCACCAATCCCAGGGACACGCTCGCCGCGCCCTAGTTTCGCCGCTGGATTCATGGCCGGCGCGCCGCGACGCGCAGCGCAGCGCAAACAGCTAGGCGTAGGCGACCTTCAGGATCTCGAAGTCCGCGTCGCCGCCCGGCAAACGCGCGGTGACCGCATCGCCAGCCGAATTCTTCAGCAGCGCCCGCGCCAGCGGCGAATCGACGCTGATCTGGCCCTTTGACGCGTCGGTCTCGTCCGGCCCGACGATCCGGTACGTCTTCTGCGCGCCGGTGTCGTCGACAATCGTCACCCACGCGCCGAAGTACACCCGCTCCTTGTCCGAAGGCGTCGTGCTCACCACCTTCAACTCTGGCAATCGCTTCTGCAGGTAACGCACCCGACGGTCAATCTCCCGCAATTCCTTCTTGCGATAGTGGTACTCGGCGTTCTCCGACCGGTCGCCCTCGGCCGCCGCCGCGGTCAACGCCCGCACCACCTCGGGCCTGCGCACCGTCCACAACTGGTCGTACTCCGCCTTCAGGACGGTATAGCCCTCGGCGGTGATGTACGGCGATTTCTTCAGCGGCAGCGCTGCCACATCCTCCTGCTCGGAAGAGAAATCGTCTTCCTTGCCCCAGCCCCTGGCCATCAGGCGATCCTGGGGGTGTCGTCCGGCAGGAAGAAATCCGGGAGCATGTCGCTGTCCCGGGTCCCCGGCACGGCCGCGTAATTGGAGAAATCGCGCATGCCATCGGCGTGCAGCACCAGGTCATCGATGCAGAACTTGCCGGTGTATTCGCGCGAAGGCTTGCACAGGATGGCGTGGGCGGCGTCGGCCATGATCTCCGGCGTCCGCGACTTCTGGAGGAAGGAATCGCCGCCCAACATCCGCACTGCGGCAGTGGCGATGGTCGTGCGCGGCCACAGGGAATTGGCGGCGATGCCGTCCTTGCGGAACTCCTCCGACCAGCCCAGCGTGCACAGGCTCATCCCGAACTTGGCCATGGCATAGGCGAGGTTCGGACCAAACCACTTGGCCTTCATGTCCAGCGGCGGCGACAGCGTGAGGATGTGCGGGTTGGCAGACTTTTTGAGATACGGAATGCAGGCCCGACCCACCATGTAGGTGCCGCGCGCGTTGATCCCGTTCATCAGGTCGTAACGCTTCATGTCGGTCTGCAGGGTGCCGGTCAGCTGGATCGCGCTGGCATTGTTGACGCAGATATCAATCCCGCCGAAGGCCGCGACGGTCTTCGCCACCGCCTCGTTGACCTGATCTTCGTGGCGGATGTCGCAAAGGATTGGCAGCGCCTTGCCGCCGGCCGCCTCGATTTCCATTGCCGCGGTGAAGATCGTGCCAGGCAGCTTGGGGTGCGGCTCGGCGGTCTTGGCCGCGATCGCCACGTTGGCCCCGTCCCTTGCGGCACGGATGGCGATCGCAAGGCCAATGCCGCGCGAACCGCCGGAAATGAACAGCGTTTTTCCCTTGAGACTCATGCAATCCTCTCCAACGATGAAAAAAGGGTGACGGTCGCCACTACTGCAGCATCGCCGCGGTGCGCGCCAGCCGCTCGGCCTGGATGCGGTTGAGGTTGCGGAACACGGTGGCGGCGATGCGCGGATAGCGCTCGCGCAGGCGCTCAAGGTCCTGCGAGTCAAAGCGCAGCAACCGCGCCGGCCCCAGGCTGTCGACATTGGCGGTCCGCTTCTGGCCGAAAAACCCGGTCTCGCCCAACACCGAGCCGCGGCCCATCGTGGACAACACGCGCTTGTGGCCGTCGCGGTCGACCCAGGCCTGCAGTTCGCCGTCGACGATCACGTACATGTCGCGGGACGGGTCGCCCTGGGTGATGATGCGCGCCGCCTGCCGGTAGCGCTCCAGCCGCGACATCAGGGCAAAAACCTTCGCCTCGCGGCTGGACAGGCCAGACATCAGCGGAATGGTGTGCTGCGGGTTGCGCCCCAGGTCGAGCCGGAGCAGGTCCCACAAGGTGACGATGCGCATGAACGAGCCCAGCGCGGGGGTCACGAACAGGCCCGCCAGCCAGGCCACGAACAGGGTGAACGCTGCCAGCAATCCGAACTCGACCTGGCTGCGCAGCTCGCCACCGGCAAAGGCCATGAAGCCCAGGCACAGCGCAATCGCATTCAGCGTCACCGGCCGCAGCACCGAGTCCAGCGCACTGCGCGTCGCCGCCGTCTCGTCGGCCTTTTCCCGGGCGTCGGTGTTGAAGCGGGTCAGGAAGTGGAAGATCTCGTCCACGGTGACGCCGAGCACGATACAGGCGATGAGGCTGGTGGTCGGTGACAAACCGATGCCGGTCACGCTCAGCGCGCCGAAATAAACCGCCACCGGAATCGCCGTCGGCAACATCGCGATCAGGCCTGAGCGCACCGAGGTAAACAACAGCGCCAGCAGCAGCCAGATGCCACCCATTGCGATGGCGATCGACTGAACCTGGCCCGAGACGATGTCGCCAACCGTATGCGTGGCCAGCACGGCGCTGCCGGTGACGTGGGCATCCAGCGGCGGCGGCAGCTCCGCCAGCCGGGCCTCGATCCGCTCCACCAGGCCAGCAATGGCGATGGAGCCGTCGATGTTCATGCGCGCGGTCACCTGCGCGGTCCGCATCCGGCCGTCGATGAAGCGATTCAGCTCCTCGTTGCCGCCGAAGATCAACAATTGCTTGATCTCCGCCGCGTTGCGCGGAACCGTCAACGCCGCCGGGTCGCCGTCGTTCAGGCTCTGGTTGGTGAGCTTGAGGAAGTCGACGTAGGAAATCGCCGAGCCGATCTCGGGCTGCTGCCGCAGCCACACCTGCAATTGCTCGATCTCGCGGGCCAGTGCCGGGTCGGTCAGCGCGTCATTGACGTGCGTCTCAATCAGGATCGACAGCGAGTTGGCGCCATTGAAGGCCTTGTTGATCGCCTCGTAATCGGTACGCACCGGCGAAGTCGGCGAAAAATCCCGGATGTATTCGCTGCCGGACTTGATGTCGGTGGCCAGCCACAAGCCCACCGGAATCAGCGACAGGCCCACCAGCAGGATGGCGACGCGGTGGCGCAGGTCAAAGGCGGCCAGCCACGCGGAGCCGCGGCGGAGAAACGCCTCGGCTGGCAGCTTCCGCATCCGCGAACTGCCGGTCAGGCTCAGTGCCGCGGGGATAAACAGCAGGGACACCAGCGCCGCAAACGCGACGCCGGCGACCGACAGGAATCCGAATTGCTGGATCGCCGGCAGCGGGTTGAAGGCCAACGCCAGGAATCCGATGACCGTGGTGGCAAACGACATCGCCACCGGAACCGCCACCTGCTTCAGCGTTTCCTCCATCCGTTCGTGGCCGGCCGGCCGGAACAGCCCGCCCAGCGTCCGGCCCAGCGATTTCAGGCCGGCCGCATCGGCCAGGTCGGCAGCGGTGTGCGCCACTTTCTCCGCCCCGCTGGGTGCCTGCGCCATATAGTCCGACAACACGTGGATCGCGTAGGTCAGCCCGAGCGTCAGCACCAGTGGCGGAACGATGGCGGTGACGAGGTTGAAGGTCAGGTCGAAGGCGACCACGGTGGCAATCGTCCAGAGCAGGGCCATCCCTACCGCCACCAGGCACACCAGCGTCGAACGCAGGCTGCGGAAGGCGGCGTACAGCACCACGGCCATGATCAGGAAGATCATCGGGATGGTGAATCCCAGCGTCTTCAACAAGGCGTGCGTGGTTGCCGCCTTCACCACCGGACTGCCGGTGATCCAGACCGGCCGGTCGCCGGCCACCTCGCGCACGGCCGCGCGAATCAGGGCCGGGTAATCCCGGTCCATGAACTGCTCCTCGTCGACGCCGCTCAGCGACAGCGCAAACACCGTCACGCGCCCATCGTCCGAGACCAGGCTGCCGCGGTACACCGGGTTTGCCGCCAGCTGAGCAGAAAATCCGGCAACCCGGGACGGATCCTTGGCGGCCTGCTGGGTGAACGTGCTGACCTCGATCGCGTTATCCGACGCCGTCAGGTTGGGTGCCGTCGCCAGCGAAAAGACGCGGCTGACGCCGGGCAATTCGACCAGGCGCCCGGTCAGCGTGGCGATGGCGGCCAGATTTTCGGCGGTGAAGACCGGGTTGAACTCGACGGCGATCAGCACGGCATCGCTGTCACCAAAGGATTCCCGCAAGCGCTCGTAGACCGCCCGCTCGGCATTGGAAGGCGGCAGCAGCCGGTCGGTCGACGGGTCAATGCGGGTGCGCAGTTGTCCGGTCTTCAGGTCGACGCAGACCGCGACCGCAACGGCGGTCAGCGCGAGGCACAGTGAGACGACAAACGCCGGGTGCCGGGCCAGCCACGCGGCCAGTCGCTGCACGGCGGATCCGGGTCAGGGACCGAGGTAAAAGGACTGCGGGTTGAAGTAGCGCCCCGACAGCTTGTCGCCCGCGCTGACCCCAAGGATCCTGATCCGGGTCTGGGTCTTGTCCTTGACGTCGCGAATCAGCACTTCGTCCAGGTACCAATGCTTGCCGCTCTGCTTCAAGTTGGTCCGGCTGGAGACCATTTCCTTGCGCACGACGCCGGCCTCGAGGAACTCGATCTTGAGCGCCACGCAGGTGGCCGTGTCGATGTAGGCCCGAACCTGGCTGTAGTGGGAGGCGTCGGCCTTGCCCGGGACGAACGACAGCACGTGCACCGGCTTGCTCTCGAGGGTGTCGGCCCGCTCGAACCGGGTGGCCGCGCCGCTGAAGGCGCTCTGCATCTGCTTGACGTCGCTGTAGCTGACGTCGGTGCCCCACAGCTGTCCGTCCACCGAAGCCCCGGTGATGCGCCGCACCTTGTTGATGGCCGGCAGGAACATGTACATCTCGTCGCCCTTCCGGGATTCGCGCACCAGGTAGGACGCGCCGTTGAGGTCGCTGGGCGCCTCGATGCGCATCATGGTGCGCAACTCGTCGTTCTCGCGGGCGCCGAACACCTTGCCGCGCAGAGTCCGCTCGCCGCCGGCCCGGTCGCGGGCGGTGATTTCCAGCGTCTGGATGCGGATGGTCGTCGGGATATTCGCCCGCATGCATTCGGTGATCCTGGCGGCGTCCTCGGCCATCACGGGCGACGCCGCAATTCCGGCTGCCAGCAGCATTCCAAAGCCCAGGTTTTTCGTTCTCATCCCTGATGTCCTTCCTGTTCTTCGGGTCGAGTTTATCGGCTTTGGCGCAACCGGTGGGCGTGGCCGCTGGCGCCGACGCGCTCGAACGCCAGGATGGACTCCTCCCGAAACCGCGCCGATTCGGCCGTGTCGATTGACCAGCGCGACCGGGCCAGCAGCCAGCGCGGACGTTGACCCTCCACGCCGCTGCTCTCCATCAACTCCTGCATGCGCCTCAACCCTTCCACCGCCCGTTCCCGCCGCGATTCGCGGACCGGCAATTCCATCCAGGCGCACCAGGCGCGGATCTCCCAGGCGCGCGACCGGGATTTTTGCGCGCTGGCAATGGCGCGCTCGGCGGCGGCTTCGGCATCGGCCTCGCGACCGGCGCCGAGATACGACTCCGCGAGCACCGCCAGGAAGTTGGCCTCGAACTGGTGCGCCAGCGCGCCCGGCGCGACCATGGACTGGATCGCCTCAAGCAAGGGAATCGCCTCCTTGGCGGATCCCAGCAAGCAGTGTGCCAATCCCAGCGCGCGGATTGCGACCGCGCGAAAAAACGGGCTGCCGAACGCCTCGGCCCGCTCGACCGCCCGCCGTGCCTCGGCCATGGCGTGCTCGTAATTGCCCGTCTGCCAGGCAAGGTCGACCAGGAACCCATTCATCCAGCTGGCCGCGCGGTCCTCGCGTTCGGCGAACTCAATCGCCTCGCGCAAATGCCGCTCGCCTTCCTGCAGCCGGCCGAGAGTCACCAGCATAAAGCCGAAGAAGCCGCGGGACAGGTAGTTCTCGACGCCAACCGGCTCGGTCATCCACCCGGTCCCCGCCGCATCGTTGACCAGCTCCACGCCTTCGCGCGGATAGCCGGCGCTGTTGAAGATCAGCAGGATGCCCAGCCGGAACCGGTGCACCAGCTGCCCGGCACCGGCGGCAACCGCCTTCTTCACCGCCTCGGTGGTGGTGCGGACCGCCGCTTCCGCATCGCCCTGGTGCAATTGCTCATTGGCGTGCGCCAGGTGCAGTTCGGCGATGCTGGGCACGTCGCCCAGGCGCTCGGCCATCCGCATGGCATCGGTGAAGAGTTTCTCGAGCCGCGCCTGCGGCATGAGCTCGAACTGCGCCATCCGAATCAATCCCGCCCGCGCCGCGATCCGGCCGCGAATCACCTCCGGCGAATCCGGCGCACGGTCAAAGTTCTCCATCGCCCGGCGAAAATGCTCGCTGGCCTGCGCCACATCGTGCGCCACCAGCCACTTTGACGCGTGCAGACACCAGGCACCGGCGCGCGCGGACTCGCCGGCCGCCTCCCAATGGTGCGCGATCTGCACCGACGCCTCGCCCGGCGCGCTTCCCAGGGGGTGTTCGACCTCGAGCGCCGCCGCCAGTCGTGCGTGCAAGCGGGAGCGCTGCGATTCCAGCTGCGTCTGGTAGGCCACTTCCTGCACCAGCGGGTGGCAAAAACGATAGCGGGCATCGACGCCGCCGTCGCGCTGGTGCACAAAACCCGATTCTTCCAGGACGGTCAGTCCCAGCTCCAGCGGCTCGGCCGCCAGCGCCGACAGGCTGGCCAGCAGCGTCGGCCGGAAATCCTGGCCAATTACCGCGGCGGACTGCAGCAGCGTCTTCGGCTCGTCGGGCAGCCGGTCAATGCGGGCCGAAATCAGCGCGTGGATGGAGTCCGGGATGCGCCACTGCTCAATCGGCTTGACCACGGTGTAGTCGCCGGCGGTGCCCTCGACATGCCCTTCGTCGACCAAGGCCTGCACCGCTTCTTCCGCGTAATACGGATTGCCGCTGGCGCGCGCGCAGATGCGCTCGGCGACACCCTCGAGACTGGGATGACGGCCGAGCGCCGTACGCGCCAGGTCGCAGATCTGCTCGTTGGTCAGCGCGGTGACCTGGATCTGCTCCTCAATCAGCGGCAGGAGTTTCTCGCTCAGGTAATCCGGGCGGTAGTTGAGCAACAGCAGCGTCCGCGTGCCGGCCGTTTCGCGGCACAGGCGCGCGAGGAATTCCTCGGTGGCGGGATCGGCGAAGTGCAGGTCTTCCACCAGCAGCACCTGCACGACCTCGGCACGCGGCAGCCAGTGCGCCAGCAAGGCCAGCATTTTTTCCCGCGACTCGGCGGCCTGGTCCGGCGCGCGGTTTTGCGCCTCGCCGGCGCCGAGGAACTCAAACAGCGATGGCAGCGTTGCGGCGTTGGCCGGGTCCTGCAGCAGGAAGGTCCCCGCCACCAGGCGCCGGGTTTCGGCCGGCGGGCAGCGCTCCGGCAGCCCGAGTCGACTGCG
>JANNAK010000040.1:0-3628 GCA_031384195.1 Gammaproteobacteria bacterium | reverse complement strand
CTGGCCAGGCTCGCGCGATCCGGACTCGAAGCCTTTCTGGAAAACGCCGACCCCAGGGCACCCGTGCTGGCCCGGCCCGTCCATGAAACCGTGAAGATGGGCTCGGACAATCCGGATAATTACTACCAGAACGCCACCATCAGCGGACAGTACGAATACCGGATCAGCGGCACTCGCGGCACGGTGCACTATCTTGGTTTTGGCACACAAAAGGGAAACTACACCGATGGCGGCGGCATGCCGCCCACCGGCTACATCGAGGCCTCGCAGTTGCAGTTGGAGCCCGACGGCTCTTTCGAGCTGCTGCTGAGCTGCAGCAAGCCCGCCACCGGCAACTGGCTGCCGATGGAGCCGGGAACCAACCTGCTAATCGTCCGCCAAACCTTTGCCGATCGCGCCACCGAGCGCATCGCCGAACTGAAAATCGAACGCCTCGGAGGCGACAGCCATCCCGGAATGGTGACCCCACAGGGCCTCGACAAGGGACTCAACACGGCAGGCCTGCTGGTGGCCGGCGCCTCCATGTTGTTCGCCAAGTGGGCGCGCGATTTCCAGAAACACACCAACCAGCTGCCGCGCTTTTCGCAGGACGTCTCAAACGCTGCCGGCGGCGATCCCAACATTGCCTACTACCACAGCTACTGGAAGCTGGCACCGGACGAGGCCTTGGTGATCGACTCTCACATTCCCGACTGCGACGCCTGGAACTTCCAACTCGACAATCACTGGCTGGAGTCGCTGGACTATCGTTACTTCACCATTCACGTAAACAAGTTCACCGCCAAGTACCGCCCCAACGGTTCGGTGCGGGTGGTCGTTGCGCATCAGGATCCGGGCATACCCAACTGGATCAACACCGTCGGCCACGATTGCGGCGTGATGAGCTGGCGCTGGATCCGCGCCAAGTCCCATCCGCAGCCCGAGCCGCGGGTCGTGAAACTCGCCGCGGTCGGCAAGCTGCCATGACCCGGCCCACCTTCAATCCCTACCGGCCCACGCTCATCTCACTGGTGAACTGGCTCGGCCGGCTGCTGGAGAAAGTCGGCATCCGCGCGAGTCTGGACGAGGAGTCACTGTTGGCGGCGGCAAGGCGCAAGACCGGACTTGTTCAGTTCGGCGACGAATCCTTCCGCCCAGCCCTGCGAATCCTGCTTCAGGCCCTCGAGCAGGAAGCGCGCCTGCACCCGGTTGGCCGCTTCATCATGCGCACCCGGCTGGTCGACATGCTTGGCGTGCGGCTGGGGGTCGAAGACATGCTCTCCCGCCACCCCGACATCCTGCAGCAGGAGATCCGCGCGCCGATCGTCATTGCCGGGCTGCAGCGCACCGGCACCACCATGCTGCATCGACTGCTGGCGGCCGACCCGGACACCCGCGCGCTGCTCAGCTGGGAAGCCATCAACCCGGTTCCCGATCCAAAACAGCAATCGGGAAAACCGGATCGGCGGATCAAGGCGGCGGTATTGGCCGAAAAGGCGCTGGCCTATCTGTCCCCGGAATTCTTCGCCATCCATCCGGTCGAGGCGACGGCACCTGAAGAAGACATCCTGCTGATGGACTTCAGCTTCATGAGCACGGTCGCCGAAGCCATGGTGCGGGTACCGACCTACGCCGCCTGGCTCAAGCAGCAGGACATGACGCCTGTGTACCGGTACGTGAAAGTGCTGCTGCAACTTTTGCAGTGGCAGCGACCCGGCAAGCGCTGGGTATTGAAGACGCCGGCCCACCTCGCCCACCTCGATGTGGTGCTGGCCGTGTTTCCGGATGCGAAGATCATCCAGACGCATCGCGACCCGGCCAAGACCGCCGGGTCCTTCTCCAGCATGGTCGCGCACGGTTATGGCGTGTTCAGCGACGAGGTGGATACCCACGAGGTGGCCGGGCACTGGCATCGAAACAACGCCGACATGGTCAAGGCAGCAATGCGGGTGCGAGTGTTAAGTCCGACGTCATTTCTTGACGTCTCCTACTACGACCTGTTGCAAGATCCGATGGCGCCGGTACGGCGCATCTATGAATTCGCCGGCCTATCGCTGACGCCACAGGCGCTTGCCGCGATGGACGACAGTCGCAAGCGCAATGTCCAGAACAGGCACGGCGTACACCACTACCGACTGGAGGACTTCGGGCTATCAAAGGCGCAAATCCACCGGGATTACGCGGCCTATCGCGAACATTTCCAGATCCCTGAGGAAGGAAGCGGCGCATGAAGGACGACTTGCCAGCCCGCGCCCCCACCCAGTCCTATGCCAATCCGGTGGCGGCAACACTCACCGGCATTCTTGACCTGTTTCGAAAGAAAGTACGCGTCGGCGAACTAACACCTGAAGACCGTCTTGATGGAAAGATATGCCTGGTCACCGGCGCCACCTCGGGTCTGGGCAAGGCCTCCGCCATTGAATTGGCACGTCGTGGCGCCAGCGTGATCCTCGCCTGTCGCAGCGGCATTCCGGACGCTGGCGAGGACGTGAAGCGGGAGAGCGCCAGCGACAAGATCGAGATGATTCGTCTGGACCTGGCGGACTTTGCGTCCATCCACGAATGCTGCGACCGGCTACGCGATCGCGGCGTGAAGCTGGACCGGATCATCCTTAACGCCGGCATTGTGCCGCGCCGGCCGCTGAAAACCGCGCAGGGTTTTGAAATGATGTTTGGCGTGCACTTCGTCGGCAACGCCTTGCTGCTCAAGCGCCTGCTTGCCGACGGCGTGATCCCTAATGAATCTTTCACCACCGCACCGGTTCGTCCTGGCCCGGAACGTCCCCGCATTGTCTTCGTGTCCTCGGAAACCCACCGCTCCGGTACGCCCATTGATTTTGCGACCTTGGGCCAGCCGGTTGAGTACGGCGCCATGAGCAGCATTGCGCAGTACGGCCACAGCAAGCTGGTGATGACCGCGTGGCTGACCGAGCTGTCGAGACGTCTTGTCCGAAATGGGAAGCCAGATGTCTCCGTGCACTACCTTTGCCCCGGCCCGATCAACTCGAACATTGCACGCGATGCCCCCGGCTTCGTAAAGCCATTGCTTGGCGGGGTGATGGGCCTGCTGTTTGCGAGCCCCGAAAAGGCGCGCGAGCCGGTGATCTACCTTGCTGCCTCCCGCGCGATCGAGGGACACACCGGCATCTACCTGCACCTGATGACGAGAAAGCTGCCGGCAGCGCAAGCGCTTGATCCCAACATCGGGCAGCGCCTGTGGACCGAGGCCGAACGGCTGGCGGGCCGGGCGCGTTAACGGACTTCACGCCCGGGCGCCATCAAGCAAAAGGGCCACATCAAGTGGCCCTCGTACTTTGTTTGGCGGTGCTGGGAGTCTGACGCGAACCCCGCTCTGCTGCCAATTCCCTGCTACCCAGGGAACATACAGCGAAAAAGGCCAATGTTCCGGCACCAAATTCACCTGGAACCGACCGAAGTGTACTTGGCCTAGGCGGTAGCCGGGCAGTGGCGCCCGCCTCACCAGAGAGCAGTAACAGGGAAATAACAGGGAACCGGCTCACCCGGCGAATACGACCAGCAGCAAGGTAAGCGCCATGATCGACTGCATCCGGTGCATGCTCATCGCCTGCATCAACAGGTAGCCGAGACCGCGCTGCGCGCCGAACATCTCGCCCAGCAGTGTGCCCAC
>JANNAK010000015.1:0-5920 GCA_031384195.1 Gammaproteobacteria bacterium | reverse complement strand
CGGAAATCTCGTCGAGGAACAAGGTGCCACCACTGGCAAGTTCAAACCGCCCGACCCGGGCGCGAACCGCACCGGTGAAGGCTCCGGCGACGTGGCCGAACAACTCGGATTCAAGCAGCTCCTCGTTCAAGGCTGCGCAGTTGAATTTGATGTACGGGCGCTGCCATCGCTCGGAGAGGAAATGCACGCGGGAGGCGATCAGTTCCTTTCCGGTACCGCGCTCGCCGATGATGAGGATCGGTTTCCGCAGTGGCGCCACCCGCGAAACCCGTTCGAGGACCAACAGGAAATTGTCGGCCTGGCCAATGATCGGATCTGGATCTTCTCTCACGAATTTTCACATCCACTATTAGTTAGCGTTTTTTACCACAAATTGGCTTATTCACCCCAGTAAGTCCTGACCTAGATCTTGACTCTCCATATTTTTTGCAATCTATTCATGGCCTTACGATACGATCCCAATCTGGCACGGCGCTCGCATTAGGTACTGCAAGTCACCTAACCGGAGCCCGAAAATGAGTCAAAAAATCGCCGCAGCCATCCTCCTCCTGGCGCTGACCCTGCCCGCCACATCCGGCCAGGCTGGGGAGCGTCAACTGCCCGCGCGCGCTGCGAGCATGGTCGGGCAATACATCGCGCAGCAGGGCAACGCGGCGCTGGTCCATCTCCGGACCGAACTGCGAAACGAACTGAGGGCCGCCCTGCGACCGCTGCTCCCCGACCTGCGAAGCTCGCTGAAACCCGCGCCGACGCTGGGCGCTGACGTCGAATTGGCCACGGCGCGCTGATCGACAATCCCAACACCAGACCCGCGAACGAACCGAGGACGCCATGGGAATTTTTTCGAGAATGACCGACATCGTCAATGCCAACCTCAACGCCATGCTCGACAAGGCTGAGGATCCGGAAAAGATGGTTCGGCTGATCATCCAGGAAATGGAGGACACGCTAGTTGAGGTTCGCTCAACCTCGGTCCGCACCATCGCCCGCAAGAAGGAACTGCAGCGCCACATCACCAACCTCAAGGCCGAGGCTGCCGACTGGCAGCGGAAGGCGGAACTTGCTGTCAGCAAGGACCGGGACGACCTGGCGCGCGCCGCCCTTGATGTCCGCAACCGCAACCTGACGCGGGTCGACGAGCTCGAAAAGGAGCTGGTCCACGCCGACTCCGAGATCAGCAAGCTTGACGAAGACACGGGCAAGTTGAAGGCGAAACTTGCTGACGCTCGCCAGCGCCAGAAGGGCATTGTCTTGCGCCAGGCCTCAATTTCGTCCCGGTTGCGCGTCAAACAACAGATCAATGACCGCAAGATCACCGACACCATGCTCAAGATGGAGCAGTACGAAGGCAAGATTGATCGGATGGAAGCCGAAATGGAGTCTTACGACCTCGGCAGCCGCACGTTGGCCGACGAGTTTGCCAACCTCGAAACCGGCGAAAAGCTCGAAGCGGAACTAGCCGAGCTGCGGGCCAAGGCCGGCAAGGCGCCGGCCGCGCCCCAGTCCGGCCCGGACAAGAAATAGAATGGACACAAGTACCCTGAACCCAGGAGCCTCGCGTGGAAGAAGCTGTCGTAGCAATGTTTGCGATATTCACGATTTTCATCGCCTGTCCGGGGATGATCATGTACTTCCTGTCAAAGCGCCGCGAGCACGAAAGCCGGTTAGCCGGTAGTCCCGCCATGAATGCCGACTTGCAACGAATCGCAGAAAAGCTGGAACGGCGAGTTCAATCACTTGAAACCATCCTGGAATCGGAAATCCCAGGCTGGCGGAAACACCTGGACCGGAGGGAACCTTAATGGCAGCCGGATTGATGGGCCTGCACCGAATCCCGGATCACGGCGTCATTGCCGGGGTTTTGGCCGGCATCGCGGAATATTTTGACTGGAACGTGCGCTTGCTGCGCGCGGCTGTCGTCATCGTGTTCATTTTTTCCGGTTTCTTTCCGATCGTCGTCCTGTACGGCGTGCTGTGGTACGTGATGGACCCCGCCCCGGCGGGGGGATCTCGCGCCCCCTACTCGGCCCTTCCCGATTCACCCTCACCCCGTCACCCTCCGACACCAACCGACCTCAAGGCGCGTTTTTCCAAGCTCGAGGAACGGCTGGGTTATATGGAAGATTGCGTCACCAGCCGGGAATTCGAGCTGCGCCAGGAGTTGAGGAAACTGGAGGGCGGTGCGTGATACAACGTTGAACACCGAAATGAAGCTGGACTTGCGATCATGTTCGTCGAACTGACGCCGGCGGGTGCCTGATGCCCCGCAATGCGGCCCGTTCCCGGGTCGATACGCTGAACCTGCTTCGGGATCGCGCCTTTGTCCTGTTCGGCCGATTCGGATACGAGGGAGTCTCCATTGGGGACATCGCCAAGGCCGCCCACTTGTCCAAGGGCGCCCTCTACTGGCATTACGACGACAAGCTGACTCTCTATCTCGATTGCCAGCGCCAGCTGCACACCATTTTCAACGAATACATTTTTGACCCGATGAGGGCGCAGCCGGACGGAGTTTCGCGAATCCTGCTGATGTTTAATGGCCTGGGAAACCTTCTGCTGGATCCACGGGTGACCACTGGCGTGGCTGGGTTCTGGCTGGTGCCGGGCGGAACGGAAGCCCGCCGCATTCTCGAAGCTCAGCGCCGCTTTGAACTGACCTGTTTTGAGACCATGCGTGAAACCCTGGCTCTCGGGGTCAGCCAGGGACGATTTGATTATCGCGACGACCTCGACGAGATGGCTCGCGCCATCATTGCCCTGGTGGAGGCCGTGGTTCTGCCACTTCGCCACCAGTCGCCGGAGGAAGTTCGCCAGGTCCTCGGGGTTCTCGCGCGCTCCCTTTTCCGCGCCTATGCCACGGCGGACGACCTGCTGAAGCTCACCCGCGCGCCCTGAGCATGCCGGTGCCGGACGGACTGCTACACTTTCCGCCCGTGCGGTACTCAAGTTCGCAAACATGAAGAAACTACTGGCATTGGGTATTGCCGCGCTGGTCGCTGGCGCCGCCTACTGGTACACGCACCATGCCGGGGAGATGCCACCTTCCGCCGCGTCAGCCCCGGGGGGTGCGTCGTCGCCAAAGGCGGGCGGTGGCATGCCGGTCGAGGCGGCCATCCTCAAGCCGCGTCGACTGGCCCAGGACATCATCGCCGTCGGCAGCCTGCGATCCGACGAATCGGTGATCCTGAGTTCCGAGATTTCCGGCCGCATCGCCTCCATCGCGTTTACCGAGGGACAACCGGTTGACGCCGGCGACCTGCTGTTCAAGCTCGACGACTCGGTTTATGCCGCAGAACTGGAGCAGGCCCGAGCTGGCCTCAAGCTTTCCCGGAGTGACCATGACCGCGCGCAGGAGTTGTTCAACCGGCAACTGATCTCGGTGCGCGAGCGGGACGCTGCGGCGGCAAAGCTGGACGTCGACCGCGCGACCGTGTCGCTGGCGGAAGCCCGGTTGGCGAAGACCCGAATCCGCGCGCCATTCCGGGGCATCGTGGGGCTGCGCCGAGTCAGCCCCGGCGAGTACGTCAACCCGGGCCAGCCGCTTGCACCCCTGGAAGCCTTGTCGGTCCTGAAGATGGATTTCAGACTCCCGGAGGCCGCCCTGTCCGTGGTCAAGGTTGGGCAGATCCTGAACCTTGAAGTCGACGCCTACCCTGGCGAGATTTTTCCCGGAAAGGTCTACGCGATTGATCCGCGCCTGGCTGAAGACACCCGCTCGGTCGGTGTGCGCGCCCGCGTACCGAACCCGGAACGGCGGCTGCGCCCCGGGTTGTTTGCCCGCGTGCGCCTGACCATCTCGGAGAACGCCGCGGCGCTACTGGTACCGGAGCAAGCCATTGTCCCGCAAGGCGACAGCTTGTTTGTCTACGTGATCGAAGACGGCAAGGCGGCGATGCGCAAGGTGGTAATTGGCCAGCGCCAGGGGGGTCAGGCGGAGATTTCATCCGGCCTGAAGGCCGGCGATACCGTGATCACGGCCGGAATGCAGAAAATTGGGCCGGGCTCCCCGGTCATGGCAATCAATCTGGCGCCGCCACCAGCCGCCGCCGCTGTCCCCGGAGCCGGCGGAAAATCCTGAAAAAAAAGCCCCGGCCGCTTGGCGGCCGGGGCTGATTCAATACTTCCGGCTAGCCTTGGGTAATTGGCTCGAGAGTGACTTCCACGCGGCGGTTTTGTGAACGACCCGCCTCGTTGTCATTTGAGCCTACCGGTTGGGTCTCGCCAAGACCGGCGGATATCACTCGCTGACCGCTGACGCCCTTGCTGGTCAGATACCGACCAACGCTGGCCGCACGACGCTCGGACAGGGCCTGGTTGTTCTGGTCCGAGCCCACATTATCGGTGTGACCTGCAATAACGATCAGGGTCTTGTCGAATTCAGCAACCACAATCTCGACGCCGTCCAGGACTTTGTAGAAGTCCGCGTTCAGGTCAGAACTGCCAGACCCGAAGGTAATGTTGCCGGGCATGTTGAGGGTGATGTTGTCCCCATTGCGGGTGACGCTGACGCCAGTTCCTTGAAGCTTTTGGCGCAGCTTCGCTTCCTGCTGGTCCATGTAGCCGCCGACCGCGGCGCCGGCAAGGCCACCACCGGCAGCTCCGATCAGTGCACGCTTGCGACGGTCTTTCGCGTTCTTGCCCGTGGCTGCGCCCAATGCAGCCCCGGCCAGCGCGCCAATCATTGCCCCGGTCGTGGCCTTGGCGGTCTGCGCTTCGCCGGTATAGGGGTTGATCGTCTGGCAGCCCGCCATCGCGACGCTGGCGCCAACGAGGCTGGCAGTGATGAGGGATTGAATTCGCATGGTGTCTCCTTGGTGCAGCGCTCAAGCCGCGCACATTGGCGGCGAAATCAAAGTGTAGCGGTTTGCCCGAATTGGAGTGAAGTGGGCAGAATGGTTCGACAAGCACGATTAACAGCGTGCAGGAGGTTTGGGTGAGGGCCGCGGACAGAATATTGTCGTGGGCAATTCCGCTGGTGTACGGGAGGCGGCGCCTGACATTTGCGATCCTGGTTGCCGTCACGGCGTTCCTGGGATATCACGCCGTGGCCCTGAAACCCGACGCCGGTTTCGAAAAACAGATCCCCCTCGGACACCCCTACATGAAGGTGTTCAAGGAATATGAAAAATCGTTTGGTGGCGCCAACCTCCTGTCCGTCGTCCTGATGCGGAAAGACGGGGACATTTATGACGCCGTGTTCCTGGATCGCCTGCGAAAGCTGACCGACGCGACATTCTTCCTGCCAGGCGTCGACCGAACGCGCGTCTCATCCCTGTTTACGCCCGACCTGACGTACCTCGAAATTGTCGAGGACGGGCTGAATTTCGGCAACATCGTGCCGAGAAACTATGAGCCGACGCCGGAAATGCTGGCCCAGGTCCAGGACCACGTCGGAAAGGCCGGGGTCATTGGCCGCTACGTCTCGAACGACCAGCGCGGCGCCATGATCACCGCGCAGTTGCTGGAGCACCATCCGCTGACCGGGCAGAAGCTGGACTACGACCACCTCGCCGGGCAACTCGAGGATCAGCTACGGGCACGAATCCAGAGCCCGGTGATGTTCGAGTACAGGCTCAAGGCCGATCGCCACCCCTATCGGGCCGGCGACGTTGTCCATCGTGGTTACACCGACTTGGGCTGGCGCTTGCGTTTCGAAACCTTTGAGGCCACGCAACGCACCGACCGGGGCGATCCAATCCTTGTTGACGGACTCGACGTTGACGTCGAGTCCGTGCCGAATCCGGACTTTGCTCCCGACCTCACCGTGCACATCATCGGCTTCGCCAAGGTCGTCGGGGACGTGACCGACGCAAGTACCGAAGTCCTGGGGTTTTTCTTTGTCACACTCCTGCTGATTACCGGATTGCTGTGGCTGTTCTGCGGCTCTTTCCGGCTTTCCCTGCTCCCGCTGTCCGCGGCG
>JANNAK010000227.1:0-1817 GCA_031384195.1 Gammaproteobacteria bacterium | reverse complement strand
CAGCGCCTTGGCATAGCGGTCCAGGGCATCGCGGTGGGCGATGTCAGCAGGCGATTTGGCGTGGCAGGCCATCAGGACGCAGCCACGAATCAGGGCGCCGGTCTTGTGCACGTGCATCGCCTCGAGTTCAGCAACGCCAAGGGCTTTGCCGGTGGCAGCAAGGTCCATGGCCTGGCCACCGGCCATGCCCCGCGAGCCGGACGCTTCGGCCAGCAACTCAATCATGTGCAGCCGCTGGCGTCCGTCCAACCCGGATTCGTGGTCGCTGGCCAGCACGTGGAAAGCAAGCGTCTGCAGGGCATCGCCGGCGAGAATCGCCGTCGCCTCGTCAAACTCCCGATGGCAGGTCGGGCGGCCGCGGCGCAGGTCGTCATCGTCCATCGCCGGCAGGTCGTCGTGCACCAGCGAATAGGCGTGGGTGAGTTCGGCGGCGACGGCGGCTGGGTCCAGGGCTCGCACCGGGACGTCCAGCACTTCGCCGGTGGCGTAGATCAGCAGCGGCCGCAGCCGCTTGCCCCCCTCGCTGGAATAACGCATCGCCTGGTGCAGCCCTGCCGGGTGCTGCACGGCCGGGGGCAACCAGGCATCCAGGGCGCGATGGAGGCGCTCCAGGTAGGCCGGGACGCGGTCGCCAAACGAGGACGCGCCCACGTTTCAGGATTCTGGGGGCGGCGTGGCGTCGCCGAGCAACTGCTGGACCTTGAGTTCGGCAGTCGCCAGCGAAGCGCGGCACTGCTTGCTCAGCTCGACGCCGCGCTCGAACAGCTTGAGGGATTCCTCCAGCTTGAGTTCGCCGCGCTCAAGTTTCGCCACGATCTGCTCGAGTTCGTTCAGCGCTGACTCGAACCGGGCGACGCCGCCGACCGACTCGGGTGCCTCGGCCGGCTCATCCTTTTTCTTGCTCATGTCGGGAACCGCGCAGGCGCCGGGATTGGGGATTTCATAGTGTAGCGGTTGCGTCGCCGGTGCTCATCCGCTACTTTGCGCGCGCTTTCGAATTCGCCGCCCAATGAGCAAATACGACGCGCAGGAAATAGAAGTACTGACCGGCCTGGACCCGGTTCGGCGCCGCCCCGGCATGTACACGGACACGACGCGGCCCAACCACCTGGCGCAGGAAGTCGTGGACAACGCCGTGGACGAGGCGCTGGCCGGATATGCCAAGACCATCGACGTCGTGGTCTATGCCGACGGTTCGCTGGAAGTGCGCGATGACGGCCGCGGCATGCCGGTCGACATGCACCCCGAGCACAAGCTGACCGGCGTCGAGCTGATCCTGACCCGGCTCCACTCCGGTGCGAAATTCTCGGAGAAAACCTACAAGTTCTCCGGTGGACTGCACGGCGTCGGCGTGTCGGTGGTCAACGCCCTGTCCCTGAAGCTGGACGTCACGGTCTGGCGCGACGGCTCCGAGTACGGCATGACCTTCAAGGGCGGCGATCGTACCGGGCCGCTGAAGCGAACCGGCGATGCCCCCAAGTCGCGTCGCGGCACCCGGGTGCGATTCTGGCCAGACCCCAAGTACTTCGATTCGCCGAAGATCCTGCTGACCCGGCTGAAAGAAGTGCTGCGGGCCAAGGCCGTGCTGTGCCCAGGGCTTGAGGTGAAGCTCGAGGACGAGGCGAGCAAGGAAAAGATCCGCTGGCAGTACGAAAACGGTCTGGTCGAGTACCTGATGGACTCGCTGAAGGGCGAGACCGTGCTGCCGCCCGAGCCCTTCACCGGCAAGTTCGAGGCCGATCGCGAACAGGCTGAATGGGCGCTGCTGTGGGCGCCGGAGGCCACCGAGGCGATTGCCGAAAGCTACGTCAACCTGA
>JANNAK010000223.1:0-3885 GCA_031384195.1 Gammaproteobacteria bacterium | reverse complement strand
TTCAAAGGGGAGCGTCCCCTTTGATGGGTCCTTTGATGGGGCCTTTGATGGGTGCTAGTCGCGCTTGAAGAAGCCCGACATGCGCTGGCCCAGCATCAGATCGCCGTCGACTTTCAACTTGCCGGTCATGAAGGCCTGCATGCCGTTCAGCTCACCCTTTAGCAGGGCGATCAGGTCGTCGTCTTCCATGGTCAGCGTGACGTCCGGGGCCGGCGCGTCGCCTTCGGTCAGCACGCAGGTGCCGTCCTTGATGGTGAGGTACGCGGGCTTGGAGGTCATGAACTGGATGATGCAGTTGGTGCCGGCGGCGGCGGCCGGGTCGAACGAGGCGGCCATCTGCTTGAGGAATTCAATCACGTCCATGGGTGTTGCTCCGATTTAGAAGTAAAAAATAAAGAAAAACGGTGACAGTCACCATTTTGCATTTTCAGGCGACCGGGCCGATTTTGACCTCAAGTCCGTCGAGGGATTCAGTGACCTCGATCTGGCAGGACAGGCGCGAGTTGGGCTTGACCTCGACCAGTTCGGCGATGGCATCCAGCATCGCTTGCTCGTCCTCCGTGCGCGGCGCGAGCTTCGCCATCCAGGATTCGGCGACGTAGACGTGACAGGTGCCGCAGGAGCAGTTGCCGCCGCAGGTGCCAAGTACCCCCAGCTCGGAATCGCGCAGCGCTTCCATCAGCGGGCGGCCGTCGTAGGCGCCCACCAGCTGCTCGCCGCCGTCGCGGTCGGTGACCTTGATTTCAGCCATTCCGGATCAGGCCGAAGTCGCGATCTTGGACAGGTCCGCGTCGACGTAGAACTGCTGGAACCACTTGCGGAACTGCAGGATTGGGCCGTCACCGTCGCACAGCAGCGGGTTGCGGCGGTACTTCTTGTTGTTCCAGACGATGAAGTCGACGCTTTCGAAGCCCGCGCTTTCCTCCCCTTCGGCCGCACCGATCATGTGATCGATCATCTTCTTCGACGCCGCCAGTTCCTTGCTGCCCTCGGCATAGTCCTTGTGCCGGAAGCACATGTTCATCTGGGTCTTTTCCGCGGTGACCGGCACGGAGTAGGAAAGCATCGTCGCCGACAGGCCCTGCTGCGTGAATCGCATGACGTTCAGGCCCGGGCCATAGTTGTCGCCGACGATGTAGCCCGCGCCAATGTTGAGCACCATCTTGGGGCCGTCGTAGGTGGCTTCCACCGGCGGGATGATCGGCGACCCGTGCAGGAACTTGAGGTGCGCGACGTCCACGCCGTTTTCGGCGATCTCCTGGATGCAGGTGCTGGCCGTCCACGTGCCGCGTCGATTGCCGGCCCAGCCCGTCTCGTCTTCCATCTCGGGGATATAGGGCAGCTCCCAGACGGGCGCTCCGCAGGTCGGGTGGAACCAGGCCCAGATCATTCCGTACTTCTCGACCACCGGCAGCATGCGAACGATCGCCTGCTTCCTGGTGATCGGCGGCATCACCTTGGCGTACGGGATCTTCTGGCACCAGCCTTCGGTGTTGTATTCCCAATGATGGAAGGGGCAGCGCAGGTTCTCGCCAACGACCTTGCCGCCGTGGCCCATGTGCGCACCCAGATGGGCGCAGTAGGGATCGGACATGCCGACCTTGCCGCCTTCGGTGCGGAACAGCACCCACTCCTGGTCGAACAAGTTGACGTTGCGCATCTCGCCAGCCTTGAGCGTGTCGGAGAAATCCACGTGGTACCAGCCCATCGGAATCGGGAACGGGCAGCGCTCCATGCTCCTGGATTCCAGGAGCATCTTCAGGTTGATCGGGGCAGCGGTCATTGTTCGATCCTCGTCTCAGCTTTCGAGTGCGTGCGTGATGGGCGGCTTGCTCTTGATGCCCTTGTCGATCTCGACCACGCGGCGCTTGGCCACGTCCGCCGGTACTTTTTCGGCGTCGACGTAAAACTGGTTGTACCACTGGCGATTCTGCATCACCGGGCCGTCGCCGTCACACAGCAGCGGATTGTCGATGCGCACCTTGTTGTGCCAGATCTGCACATCTTCGCCAAACGCCTTGTTGGTCATGTCCACGTACTGCTTGACCATGGCATCACACGCTTCCTGCGTCATGCCGGGGAATTTCTTCACCGCGACGCCGAAGCGCAGTTCAAAGCTGTTGGCGTCAATCGGTGTGTGCGAGTTCAGCAGCAGTGACTCGACCGGGTAGCCGCCCATCTTCCCGAACATGTGGGTGATCTGGTACGCCGGGCCGTAGTAGGTCGCGACCGTGGTCAGCAGGTCGTCCTTGCCGCCCAGATTTTCAAACGTGCCGACCATGATCTGCGTCGCGCGGTGGCCCTCGAAGATGTTGGCGAAATACTGGATGCCTTCGCCGCCGTGCACCGGGCCGAAGTGCGCCATGTCGGCGATGTTGTCTACCAGTTCGCGGCAGTTGTTCTTGATCGTCCAGCGGATCAGCGACCACTCGGACCACTCGTCGGAAAACACCTTTTCAATGCGCGGGATGGCTTGCTCGGGACGCGGCGGGGCGCCTTCCGGGTCGTTCCACACGAACAGCATCTTGTTCTCTTCGCAGGCCGGCCAGACGCGGGTGCGCGCCTTGGGCGGGATGCTCCTGGAGTAGGGGATGTGCTTGCACACGCCGTCGCCGCCCCACTTCCAGCCGTGGAACTTGCAGACCAGGTTGTTGCCTTCGACCGCACCGATTCCCAGGTCCGCGCCCATGTGCGGGCAGTAGGCGTTCAGGATGCGGATTTGCCCATCCTCACCCTGGAAGCACACCAGGCGCGTTCCAAAGATGTCGAGCGAGTGCGGCTTGCCGTCCTTGTAGTCGGCGGCCAGTCCCAGGCAGTGCCAGCCGCGCGCGTAGCGCTCCGGCGGCGGGACCGACTCGATCGTGTGCATCGGCGCGGACGCAACGGACTTGGCGGCGACGGACATGGATGTGTCTCCGAATGAGCGGGTGGGAGAAGTGTGTTTCAGCCCCGGCGGTGCGGCATCACCCATTTGGGGGAACTAGTGGCGGTAGCCCTTTACCCGCACCTTGAAGCTCATCGACGGGCCCGGGGTCGGCGCGGTCTTGGTCTTGAGTACGTAACCGGCCGGCTCCAGTGCAAGGTCCAGGCGATAGAACACCCGCGCCACAGACAACGCGATCTGGATCTCGGCCAAACTCTTGCCCAGGCAGGTGTGCGGGCCGCGGCCGTAGGGCGAGTAGGCGCCCGGCTGCAGGTGCTCGGCGCGCGGCTTTTCGTAGCGCTCGATGTCGAACTTCTCCGGGTCCGGATAAAACTCCGGCATGAAGTGCGGCACTGACGTGGCGACGTACAGCATCTGGCCTTCGCGGATCTGGTGGCCTTCGAACACGAAATCCTTGTTCGCGGTGCGCATCTGCGCCACCGCAATCGGGTACAGGCGCATGGTTTCCATGATCGCGCCGTTCAACACCGGGATGCGGTGCAACAGCTTCTCTTCCTCGATCTCGCCGTTGGCGAACAATTCGTCCACTTCCTTGTGCACGCGCGCCAGCACCTCGGGATGCTTGAGCACGGTGTAGACGATGGCGGCGGTGGTGTTGGCGACGGTATCGAGGCCGGCCACGTAGGGCGCCACGCAGTGAAGGATCAGGTTGTGTTCCGGCATCAGTTCCGGATCGCGCAGGTTGGCTTCCATGACATCGTCGGTCAGCGTGCGGCGTTCCGGATCGCGCGGGCCCTTGTGGGAGCGCCAGTCGGCAATCATCTTGCGGCCCAGCTCAAACACCCGCTGCTTGGCGCGCTGGTAGGCCGGGTTCCACAGGAAGAAGTTCGGCCGCTGGCGCGTCACCAGCACGTTGAGGATGTACAGGATGGTGGTGCGGATGTCTTTGACATAGTCCAGCGGCGCCTGGCCGGTGAGGATGGTGCCCAGCTGGTCGGTGA
>JANNAK010000195.1:0-10399 GCA_031384195.1 Gammaproteobacteria bacterium | reverse complement strand
CGCCGCGTCATTCGAGGCAAGCTTGATCATGCCATCGTCGTTGATGTCGACCTTGGCGCCCGAAAGCTCCACGATCTCACGGATGACCTTGCCGCCGCTGCCGATCACTTCACGAATCTTGTCGGTCGGGATCTGCATCGTCTCGATCTTGGGGGCATAGGCGCTGAACGCCTGTGCCGAGGTCAGCGACTTGGCCATCTCGCCCAGAATGTGGATCCGGCCGTCTTTTGCCTGCGCAAGGGCCTGCTTCATGATCTCGCCGGTGATGCCGGTGATCTTGATGTCCATCTGCAGGGCGGTGATGCCTTCGCTGGTTCCGACCACCTTGAAATCCATGTCGCCGAGGTGATCCTCGTCGCCGAGAATGTCGGTGAGAACCGCGAATTTGTCGCCTTCCTTGATCAGGCCCATCGCCACGCCAGCGACTGCTGCCTTGATCGGCACGCCCGCATCCATCAGCGACAGCGAGGTCGAACAGACCGTGGCCATCGAGCTGGAGCCATTCGATTCCAGCGTCTCGGCAACCACGCGCACCACGTACGGGAACTCGTTCTCAAGGTCCGGCATCACGGCCGCGAGGCCGCGCTTGGCCAGGCGCCCGTGGCCGATTTCGCGGCGTTTTGGCATGTTCAGGCGACCGGTTTCACCGACGCAGAACGGGGCAAAGTTGTAGTTGAGCAGAAACTTGTCCTTCCACTCGCCCTCGACCGCGTCGATGACCTGCGCGTCGCGGCCAGTGCCAAGGGTAACCACCGACAGCACCTGCGTTTCGCCGCGGGTGAAGATGGCCGAACCGTGGGTACGGGGAAGGATCTTGGTGCCGATCGTCAATGGACGAACGGTCTTGCTGTCGCGTCCGTCAATGCGCGGCTGGCCTTCGATGATGCGACCACGAACCGTCTTGGCCTCGATGTTGAACAGCGCATCGTTGACCTGGTTCTCGCTCCACTTTGGCGCGTCACCCGACGCAAACCTGGCGATCGCATCGGCGGAAGTCTTGTCGAGCTTCTCGCGGCGCTTCTGCTTGTCGGTGAGCTTGTAGGCCTCGGCGATGGCCGGGGCAAACGAGGCCAGGTCGACGGCGATTTCGGCGCCCTTGGCGTCCGGCTTGAACACCCATTTTGGCTTGCCGGCTTCGGCGACCAGTTCCTTGATCGCCTTGATCGCGACCTGCATCTGCTGGTGGCCGAACAGCACGGCGTCGAGCATGGTCTGCTCGGACAGCATCTGCGCCTCGGACTCCACCATCAGCACCGCGTCCTGGGTACCGGCGACCACGAGGTTCAGCTTGGATTCGGTATCGACCTGCGTGGTCGAGGGGTTCAGCACGAACTGCTTGTCGATGTAGCCAACGCGGCAGGCGCCGATCGGCGTTTCCATCGGCACGCCCGACAGGGCGACGGCGGCCGAGGCCCCGAGCATGGCCGGGATGTCGCCGTCGACTTCGGGATTCAGCGACAGCACGGTCGCGATCACCTGGATTTCATTGTAGAAGCCGTCCGGGAACAGCGGGCGGATCGGGCGGTCGATCAGGCGCGAGGTCAGCGTTTCCTTCTCGGTGGGACGGCCTTCGCGCTTGAAGAATCCGCCGGGGATGCGGCCACCGGCATAGAACCGTTCCATGTAATCCACGGTCAGCGGGAAGAAGGACTGGCCGGGCTTCGGCTCCTTCTTGGCGACGGCGGTGACCAGCACCACAGTGTCGTCCATGGTCACGGTGACGGCCGCGCCGGCCTGGCGCGCGATGTGCCCGGTCTCGATGGTGACCGTGTGGACGCCGTAGGGAAAGGATTTCTTGATCGGATTAACGGGGAAAGCCATGGATGGCTCCGGTAAGAATTGGGGAGGAAACGCGACAGTCCGCCAGGGGCGGATTAACGACGCAGGCCGAGGTCCGTGATGACCTTGACGTAACGGTCCTGGTCCGATCGCTTGAGGTAATCCAGCAGCTTGCGGCGCTGGTTGACCATCTTCAACAACCCGCGGCGCGAGTGGTGATCCTTGAGGTTCTTCTCAAAGTGCGGCGACAGGCTCTTGATGCGCTGCGACAGCAACGCAATCTGCACTTCCGGCGAGCCGGTATCGGCCTTGCCGCGGGCAAATTTTTCGACAACGGATTTCTTCTCTTCGACGCTAAGCGACATTCAATAACTCCAGAATTTTCATCGACTTTTTAAGGCCGCGCATTCTAGCCGTGGCGGGGGTAATCCACAAGCTATTTCGCAGCCATCAGGGCCCCGAGGCCATCCAGGTTCGGGGTTTCAGCACGCCACCGGCAGCATCCACCTCCCCCAGCCCCAGCAGCTTTCCCTGCGGCCCCAGCACGGCCACCGGGCCGGGTGCGGCAGCCCGATCCAGGGCCACGGACTGGCCGTGGAACAGCTGGCGGGCCTGCTCGGCGCCCACCGGCACCTGCCGCCAGCCCGCCAGTCCTTCGAGCATCGGCAGCAGCAACGCATCGAGCGAATTCAGGTCAACACTCGCCGCCTGCTCCAGCCGCGCGGGCGTATGCATCGCCCCGCTGCGGAATGGACCCGACTCCAGCCGCCGCAGGACCGTCACGTGCGCGCACTGGCCCAGCGCCTCGGCAAGGTCCTCGACCAGACTGCGGATGTAGGTGCCCTTCGAGCACCGAACGTCCAAACCCATGAATCCAGGGCTGAATTCCGTCAGTTCCAGCGAAAAGATGGTCTGCGGCCGGGCTGCCCGCTCAACGGACTCGCCGCGACGGGCGATTTCGTAAAGGCGCTCGCCGTCCTTTTTCAAGGCCGAATACATCGGCGGCCGCTGCAGGATTTCGCCGGTCAGGGCCGGCAGTGCGGCGAGTACCGTCTCGCGCGTAATCGCAGACGGATCCGAGCGTGCAATAACCTGTCCGTCAGCATCCCCGGTATCGGTTTTTTCGCCAAACCGCGCCCGCACCACGTACCGCTTGTCGGCATCCAGCAAGACGCCGCACAACTTGGTGGCCTGGCCGAAGCACACCGGCAGCAGGCCGGTGGCCAGCGGATCGAGGCTCCCGGTATGGCCGGCTTTCTCGGCGCGATACAGCCGGCGCACGTGCTGGAGCACGGCGTTGGAACTCAGGCCCGCAGGCTTGTCGACCAGCAGGATGCCGTCGACCGTCCGGCGCGGAATTCGCGGCTTGCCAGTCAGGCGTCCGGCTCCCTGCGAGCTTCGGCGTTATCGCGGTCCTCGGCGTTGTCGCGATCTTCGGCGCGCGCCTGCCGGATCAAGCGGTTCATCTGGTCGGCAATTGCGGCACTGTGATCGGCGCGGAAATGCAGTTCCGGGATGTGCTTGATCTTGAGCCGGCGCTTGAGCTCGAAGCGCAGCTTGCCGGCCGCATGGTTGAGGGCTGCTTCCGCGCGCGCCGGCGGCTCGCGAAGGTCAATCTGGCTGAACTGCACCTTGGCATGGCGCATGTCCGGGGAGACCTCGACCGAGGTGACCGAGACGCCGTCCACGCGGGGATCGGTGAGCTCATTGCGGATCAGGTCGGTCAACTCGCGCTGCAACTGCGCATTGATGCGCAGTGCTCGGGGGTACTCCTTCGGCATGGGCGCCCCAGGTCCTGTTTGCCCGCGATCAGCGGGTCGGGACCGGCTCAGCCTTGATCGTGCGCTTCACCTCGACCCGTTCGAAGCACTCGATCTGGTCGCCGGCCTTGATGTCGTGATAGTTCTTCACGCCGATGCCGCATTCGGTGCCGGACTCCACTTTGGAAGCGTCGTCCTTGAACCGGCGGAGCGAATCGATCTCGCCCTCGAAAATGACAACGTTGTTGCGCAGCACACGCACCGGAAGGCCGCGGCGGACCTCGCCGTCGATCACCAGGCAGCCGGCGATGCTGCCGAACTTCGAGGAGCGGAACACTTCCCGCACCTGCGCCAGGCCGGCGATCTTTTCGTGCGTCTCGGTGCCAAGCAGGCCGGTGATCGCAGCCGTGACGTCATCAATCAGGTTGTAGATCACGCTGTAGTAACGCACGTCCACGCCCGTTTCCTGGATGCGGTGACGCGCGGTGGCGTCCGGGCGCGAGTTGAATGCAACGATGATCGCCCCCGAGGCCAGCGCCAGATCGACTTCGGACTCGGTGATCCCACCGACGCCGACTGAAACGATGTTGACCTTGACCTCGGCACTGGGAATTTTGCGCAGCGACTCGGAAATTGCTTCGGCGCTGCCCTGCACGTCGGCCTTGATCATGAGGTTCAGCAACTTCTCGGCTCCGGGGTGCTCGCCCATCTTGGCGAACACCTGCTCCATGCGGATGGCCTGCGCCTGTGCCAGCTTGGCGTCGCGCTGGCGCGACAGTCTCAGCCCCGCCAGTTCCTTGGCCTTGCGCTCATCCGCCACCACCATGACGTCGTCGCCGGCATCCGGCACGCCCGACAGCCCGAGGACTTCAACCGGGATCGAGGGTCCGGCCGACTTCACCGGCTTGCGGTTCTCGTCAAACATCGCACGCACGCGACCGAAATACGGGCCGGTGAGGATGATGTCGCCCTGGTTCAGGGTACCGCTGCGGACCAGCACGGTGGCCACGGCGCCACGGCCCTTCTCCAGGCTGGATTCAATAACGCTGCCCCGGGCCGGCGCCTTGAGCGCGGACTTCAGCTCCAGCACTTCGGCCTGGACCAGGATGGCGTCGAGCAGGTTGTCAACGCCCTTGCCGGTGTGAGCAGAGACGCCAATAAAGGGCGTGTCGCCACCCCAGTCTTCCGGAAGCACATTTTCTTTCGACAGGTCGGTCTTGACCCGGTCCAGGTCAGTGCCCGGCTTGTCCATCTTGGTGACGGCCACGACCATCGGCACCTTGCCGGCGCGCGAATGCTGGATCGCCTCGCGAGTCTGCGGCATGACGCCGTCGTCGCCAGCAACGACCAGAACCACAATGTCAGTCACCTGGGCGCCGCGGGCGCGCATGCGGGTGAACGCCGCATGGCCGGGAGTGTCCAGGAAGGTGATAACGCCCTTGTCCGTCTTCACGTGGTAGGCGCCGATGTGCTGCGTGATGCCACCGGCCTCGTCTGCGGCGACGCGGGTTTTGCGGATGTAGTCCAGCAGCGAAGTCTTGCCGTGATCGACGTGGCCCATGATGGTGACCACCGGCGGGCGCGCCGTCTGCTCGGATTCCTGCGCATCACCGGTCGCCTCCTGCAACAGGCGCTCCTCGATGTCGCTGGCCTTGATGGTCTTGACCGTGTGGCCCAGTTCCTGGACTGCCAAAGTGGCCGTGTCCTGATCCAGCGACTGATTGATGGTCGCCATCACGCCCATGCCCATCAAGGTCTTGATCAGCTCCGTGGCCTTGATGGCCATCCGATTGGACAACTCGCCGACCGTAATGAATTCCGGGACTTCGACCTCGCGCACGATGGGTGCGGTGGGCGCGACGAACGCATGCGCGGTATCGACCTGGATCGGCGCCGACTTTCGGCTTGTGCGGCCGGGTGGTCGGCGGCCCTTGCTGGGCGCCGTGTGGCCGGGTCGCTGGACGCCCTCGCGGTCGGTGCGACGCGCCGGTTCGGTGTGGCGGACCGCCGCATTGCGGCGCAGGTTTTCCTCGGCACGTTTCCGCGACAGCTCGCCTTCCGTCAGCGGCGGCGGCGGAACGCCAGCAGCAACCGCAGCCGCCCGCGCTTCCTCGTCCGCCTTGCGGCGGGCTTCGTCTTCTTCCTTGAGCTTGCGGCTGGCCTCGTCCTGCTGGCGCTTGGCCTCGGCTTCCGCTGCCGCACGAGCAGTGGCTTCGCGTTCGGTCTGCTCGCGGGCCGCCGCCTCGGCTTCAGCCGCGGCTTCGGTGGGATCCTCGGAACCCGCCTTCACGTAGGTGCGGCGCTTGCGGACTTCAATGCTGACCGTCTTTTGCGGCGCGCCACGCGCCCCGCCCAGCCGCAATTCAGTGGTTTCCTTGCGCTTGAGCGTGATCCGGCGCGGCTCGGCTCCAACCGTGGCCGCGGCACCCTTCTTTTCGGCCAGGTGCGACAGCAAGGCACGCTTGTCGGATTCCGAGATAACGGCATCTTCCTTGGCCACCGTGACGCCGGCTAGCTTGAGCTGCGTCAAAAGCAGGTCCACCGGAATCTTGAGTTCGGTGGCAAATTCACGTGCGGTGGTCGTCATTGGGGGGCTCCGGCGTCCTTCAGGCCTTGGCAAACCAATGGGCCCGGGCGGCCTTGATCAGTTTTGCCGCGCGCACTTCGTCCATCGGGACTGTCTCCATCAGTTCATCGGTGGCAAGATCCGCCAGGTCGTCACGGGTCTTGATTCCCGCTTCGGTGAGCTTTCCGGCGAGGTCGACGTCCATGCCCTCGACCGCCATCAAGCCTTCGCCTTCTGCGCCCTCGCCCGCGTGTTCGGCCTTGGCGATCGCGCGCGTCAGCAGCACGTCACGTGCGCGATTGCGGAGTTCCTCGACGATTTCCACGTCGAAGCCCTCAATTTGCGCCAGTTCCTCGGCGGGAACGTAAGCCACTTCCTCAAGCGAGCCGAAGCCCTCCTGCACCAGGACGGCGGCCACGTCCTCGTCGACTCCCAGTTCGTCAATGAAGACTTTCAAGGTCACTTCGCTTTCGTTCTGCTGCTTCGACGCCGCCTCGGCGGCGGTCATGACGTTCAGCACCCAGCCGGTCAGCTCGGAGGCCAGCCGCACGTTCTGGCCGCCACGGCCGATGGCCTGCGCCAGCTTGTCCTCGGCGACCGCAATCGCCATGGCGTGGGCTTCCTCGTCGACAACAATGGACTCGACTTCCGCCGGCGCCATCGCATTGATCACGAACTGCGCCGGATTCTCGTCCCACAGAACGATATCCACGCGCTCACCCGCCAGCTCATTGGAGACGCTTTGCACGCGGCTGCCGCGCATTCCAACGCAGGCGCCCACTGGGTCGATGCGCTTGTCCTTGGCCTTGACCGCGACTTTGGCCCGCAGTCCCGGATCGCGTGCCGCGCCCTTCAATTCAATCAGGCCCTGCGCAATTTCCGGCACCTCAATCTTGAACAGCTCGATCAGGTACTTGGGCGAGGTACGGCTCAGGAACAGCTGCGGACCGCGCAGCTCCGAGCGGACTTCATAGAGGAAGCCGCGGACCCGGTCGCCCGGGCGCAGAGGTTCACGCGGGATCATCTGGTCGCGCGGGATCATGGCTTCGGCCGCGCCACCCAGGTCCACGATGACGCTGCCGCGCTCGATACGCTTGACCAAGCCGGTGAGCAACTCCCCAATCCGGTTCTTATAGGCATCGACAATCTGGGCGCGCTCGGCTTCACGCACTTTCTGCATGATGACCTGCTTCGCCGCCTGCGCGCCGATACGGCCAAACTCGACGTTGGGCAGCTTCTCCTCGACAAAGTCCCCGACTTCAAGCTCGGCATCCTGCTTCTGGGCATCGCTCAGGAACAGGTGGCGCTCGGGCGACTCAAACAGCTCGTCGCCATCGGCCAGCACCTGCCAACGGCGGAAGGACTCATAGTCGCCGCTGTCGCGGTCGATGCCCACGCGCACGTCATATTCCTCGCCGTAGTTCTTCTTGGTCGCCGAGGCCAGTGCCGCCTCAATGGCCTGGAAGATGATCTCCCGATCCACGCCTTTCTCGTTGGAGACGACGTCAACCATCATCATCACGTTCTTGTTCATGTTCCTTTCAGCTCCTGCTCATAATCGGGAACCAGCCTTGCGCGTTCAATCTGGGACAGCGGGAGCTTGACGGTTCCGGCATCTGCCGTGGCCAGCATCACCTCGTCACCGCTCAATCCGGCGAGCACGCCCTGGAACTTTCGCTGGCCCTTGCCGCCGGAGAGCGGCGCCACCAGTTGGATCTTGATCGTCGATCCGGCAAACCGCTCGAAATGCGCCGGCTTGACCAGCGGCCGGTCGAGACCGGGCGAGGACACCTCAAGGCGGTAGCCCTGCGGGATCGGGTCATCCACGTCCAGTCGGCCTTCGACCTCGCGACTCACCTTCTCGCAGTCCGCAAGCGTGATGCCGCCGGGCGCGTCTATGTACAGTTGCAACGAAGCGGACCCGCGATGCGGATTGTATTGAAGGAGCACGAGCTCATATCCCAGTGTTTCCACCAGGGGCTCGAGCAGCGCCGTCAATTGATCCTGTATCGCCATAATCGTCCGTCCGCGGGAACAAAAAAGGGCCTCGAAGGCCCCTGGTTGTTCCACACCAGTTGTTGGTAGCGGGGGTAGGATTCGAACCTACGACCTTCGGGTTATGAGCCCGACGAGCTGCCAGACTGCTCCACCCCGCACCAGGTACAAATTCAGGGCGCGGATGGTAAGGCTGCCGCGGTGTTTTTGCAAGCGGAAACACCGGTTTTCCCTTCGGTTTCAGTGTCCTGGGCAAGCCCAAAACCGAGGTCCCGGGCGGCGCGTGTGGCGAGGTCCTGGAAAGCCCGCTACCCAGCAGGATTGGCCCCTGGAGCTGGACCGTTGCGGGCACCCATCCCACCGTCGTCCAGCGGACCCAAAACAAAAAATCCGGCAGCGCCGGATTTTTTGTTTGGTGCCCTCGGAGAGACTCGAACTCCCATGACTTTCGCCGCTACCACCTCAAGGTAGTGTGTCTACCAATTCCACCACGAGGGCACTGAAACCAGGGCGCGATGATCCGCGCCGTTTACTCCGGAACCTTTGCTGCGTCTTTCGCGGCCACCGGTGCCGCGCTCGCCGGGGCGCCGCTCGTAATACCGGTGCCGTCAGCCGGTATTACCGGAACCGATGCGGCCGGTGCCACCTTCTCGACGACACTGTCGGCGGCCTTGCGACCCTGCACCACGTAAGCCAGCGACAGGCTCACCAGGAAGAAGATGGTCGCGCTGATTCCCGTCGCCCGGGTCAGGAAATTCGCCGAGCCACGAGCCCCGAAAACGGTACCCGAAGCGCCCGATCCGAAGGCCGCTCCGGCGTCGGCACCCTTGCCATGCTGCACCAGCACCAGGCCGATGACTGCCAATGCCGAGACCACCTGAACCACCATCAGAATCGTGTACATGTACCCAGCCCGATAGAGAAAGAAGGAAAAGAACTAACCGCCAGCGCCCGCGACAATCGCCACGAACTCCTCGGCCTTCAGCGAAGCGCCGCCAATCAATCCGCCATCAACGTCCGGCTGCGAAAACAGCGCTGCCGCATTGTCGGCCTTGACGCTACCGCCATAAAGCAGCCGCAAAGCGGCGGCGATTCTAGCACCTTGTCCGGACGGCAGGGACGCAAGATAGCCGCGCAGGAATGCATGCACGTCCTGCGCCTGCTGCGGCGTGGCGGTGCGCCCGGTGCCGATCGCCCACACCGGCTCGTAGGCCAAAACGGCCTTGCCCAGAGACTCGATTCCACCGGCCGCCAAGACCGCATCGAGCTGGCGCTGCAGGACTGTTTCCGTGGCACCGGCCTCGCGCTCTTCCAGCGTTTCTCCGACGCAGAGGATGGGCGTCAGGCCACAGGCTTGGGCGGCGGAAAACTTGCGCGCGACCAATGCGTCCGACTCGCCGTAGATCAGGCGACGTTCGGAGTGACCGACCAGGACGTACTCGCAGCCAAGCTCGCGCAGCATCGCCCCGTGGATCTCACCGGTGTAGGCACCGGGCTGGTCCTGCTCACAGAGCGTTTGCGCCCCGAGCCTGATGGCCGTGCCGCGCAAGGCCTGGCCCACCGACTCCAGGTAGACGGCCGGCGGGCAGATCGCGACTTCAGCGCCATGCGCAGCAACACCGGCAGCAATCTTTGCCACCAGCCCGGAATTGGCGGCGCGCGTGCCGTTCATCTTCCAGTTGCCTGCCACCAGCCGCTTGCGTGTCATTGATACTCCCTAGGCGGCCTGACGGACGACGTCGGCCAATGCTTCGGCTGTTGAGCGGGTAAGGGCCTCATCGTCGGACTCGACCATCACCCGGACCAGTGGCTCGGTGCCGGAGGGGCGCAGCAGCACACGCCCCCGGTTTCCGAGGCGCTTTTCGGCGCTCGCGACCGCGTCCTGGACCTCGGGCGCCTGCACCACCGAGCGCGCGGCGCCCTTGACCGAAACGTTGATCAGCAGTTGTGGAAACTTCGTCACGCCACCGGCGAGTTCGGACAGCCGCTTGCCGGTGCGGATCATGGTCGCGAGCACCTGCAGGGCCGAGACGATGCCATCGCCGGTGGTGGTGCGGTCCAGGCAGACGATGTGACCGGAGGCCTCACCGCCAATGACGCCGCCGGTCTGCTCCAGCCGCTCGAGCACGTAGCGGTCGCCCACGGCCGCGCGCTCAAACTGGATTCCAAGCGCCTGCAGGGCCCGCTCGAGTCCGAGGTTGCTCATCAGGGTCCCGACCACCGGCCCGGCCAGCTTCCCGGTTTCGTGACGGAAGCTCGCGATCACGTACAACATCTGGTCGCCGTCCACGACGTGGCC
>JANNAK010000178.1:0-4981 GCA_031384195.1 Gammaproteobacteria bacterium | reverse complement strand
CTTTTACGGGATGAAGGCGCTGCTGCTGCTCTACCTTCTCAAGTACCACCTGTTCGGCGACGACGCCGGTTACGACCTGCTGGGGGCCTATGGCGGCCTGGTGTACGCGGTCCCGGTGGTGGGCGGACTGCTGGCCGACCGATTCCTTGGCATGCGCAAGGCGGTGGTATTTGGTGGCGTGCTGCTGGTGCTCGGTCACTTCGGCATGGCCTTTGAAGGCCATCCGGCGACGCTCGTTGATGGCGTGGTGGTTCGGGACGAGTCGGCGCTGCAGTTGTTTTACCTCTCGCTGGCGTTGATCATCATGGGCGTGGGCTTCCTCAAGCCCAACATTTCCACCATTGTCGGAAAGCTCTATCCCGAGCACGATCCGCGCCGCGATTCGGGGTTCACGATTTTTTACGCCGGCATCAACGTGGGCGCGCTGTTTGCGAGCCTGATCTGTGCGTTCCTGGGCGAGACCTTTGGCTGGAGCTACGGCTTTGCGGCGGCGGGCATCGGCATGGTGGCCGGTCTTGTCATGTTTCTGTGGGGCCAAAAATACCTGATGGGCCACGCCGAGCCTGCGCATCCCGGGCGATTGCGCGAACGGGTCGGCCCGGTGTCTCGCGAGACGCTGATTTACCTGGGCGGCATCGCCGGCGTGGCGTTGGTCTGGCAGTTGATCCAGCGCACCTGGACTGTGCATGGCGCGATGCACATCATCGCGGTCGCCTTTCTCGCCTGGTTTTCCTGGTTCCTCGTCGTGCACTGCAACCGCGAACAACGGGGACAAATGCTTTCCTTGGTGGCGCTGATCCTGGCGGTGCTGGTGTTCTTCACCCTCTACGAACAAACCTACGGCTCCTGGATCACCTTTACGGACCGGCTGCTGACCAAGGATATGTTCGGGATGCACGCGGGGGCGATGGAGTCGGCGGCCTGGCCCTGGGCCGTCTATTCGCTGGGTGCCAGCCCGCCGTTGATGGTCGCGGCCCTGGTCGCCAGCGACCGTGGGCGTCAAAACCTCGCGATCAGTCTGGTCGGCCTGTTGGTGGTGGGCCTGATTCTCGCCATCGGGCACGACATTGTGCTGGTGCCGCAGACCGCCGCGTCGCTCACCTACCTCGGCGCCTTCTTCCTGGTGGTTCTCGCCCCGATTGCCGCCTGGTTGTGGCCTTTCCTTTCCCGTCGTGGCCTCAATCCGACCACGCCGGTAAAGATGGGGCTGGGCCTTGTGATCGCCGGTTTTTCCTTCCTGCCGATGGTCGCTGCCGCGAATTCCGCCGCGTCCGGCGAGTTGGCCTCAGTCTGGTGGCTGGTGTTGGCCTACCTGTTGCTGGAAATCGCCGAAGTTTGCCTGTCACCGATTGGCCTGTCGGCGGTGACGCAGCTGTCGGTTGCCAGCGTGGTCGGCGTGATGATGGGGGCGTTCTGGCTGGCGACGGCTTATTCGGAAGTGTTGGCTGCTGCCTTTGGCAAGCTGGCCTCCATCGACATCCCGGAAGGCTCGGCCCTTGATTTTTCGCAGGCCGCCGCCAAATACAGTGAACTGTTCCAGCTGATGTTCTGGGTTGGTGTGGGAACCGGCCTGTTCGCCCTGCTGCTCTCCCCCTGGATTCGTCGCGGGATGGGCAAGCTGGCCTGACCGTTCGTCGGTGGCCGAGATTGCCATTCTGACCCCGTCCGAGCGTCGGGAAAAGGGGTACCGCGCCGGCCGCGTTTCGTTATCATGAATTCATGACGGACAAGCAACGGGAAGGCCTACTCGACATCGTCGCAGACGAGGCCAAGCCGCGCGTCAAAAAGCCGCCGATGTACCGGGTCTTCATGATCAATGACGACTACACGCCGATGGAGTTCGTGGTGCAGGTGCTGCAGCTGTATTTCTTCCACACGCACGACAAGGCGGTGCAGATCATGCTTCAGGTACACACGCAGGGCCGCGGTATTGCCGGGGTGTTCCCGTCTGAAATCGCCGAAACCAAGGTCGCGCAGGTCAACGCTTTCGCGCGCCGCAACCAGCATCCCCTGCTGACCGTCATGGAGAAAGCATGAGCATGCTCTCGGGTGAACTGCAGAAGTCCCTGGACGCGGCGTTCCTGTCGGCGCGCGGCGACGGTCACGACCTGCTGACGGTCGAGCACCTGCTGCTGGCCCTGCTGTCGGACACCAACGTCGCCGAGGTGCTGAACGCCACCGGAGCGGACCTTGAGTCACTGGAGCAGGGGCTGCGCGATTACATCGCGGCCAACGTGCAGTCGCTGAAGGAGGAGGGGCGCGAGGTTCAGCCCACGCTGTCCTTCCAGCGGGTGTTGCAACGGGCCATCTATCACGTGCAATCGGCCGGCAAGAAGCAGGTCACCACGCTGAACGTGCTGGTGGCAATGTTCAGCGAGAAGGATACGCACGCGGTGTTCCTGCTCAGCGAGCAGGGCGTCGCGCGCCTGGACGTGGTGAATTACATCTCGCACGGCATAGCCAAGAACACGCCGGCCGCACCGGAGGCCTCCCCCGACGTCGAGGAGCGCGACGCCGGCCCGGACAAGTCGGCGGGCAAGACGGCGCTGGAGCAGTTCACGGTGGACCTCAACCAGCGCGCCGCCAACGGCCAGATTGATCCCCTGATCGGCCGCGAGCTGGAGCTTGAGCGCGTGATGCAGACGCTTTGCCGTCGTCGCAAGAACAACCCGTTGCTGGCCGGGGAAGCGGGTGTCGGCAAGACCGCCATCGCCGAAGGGCTGGCCTTGCGCATTCACGAAGGCCGGGTGCCGGACCTGTTGCGCAACGGCGTGGTCTACAGCCTGGACCTGGGCGCGCTGATTGCCGGAACCAAGTACCGCGGCGATTTCGAGAAGCGCCTGAAGGCGGTACTGTCGGAACTCAGCAAGACGCCGGGCGCTATCCTGTTCATCGACGAAATTCACACAATCATTGGTGCGGGCGCGGCCAGTGGCGGCGTGATGGATGCCTCCAACCTGCTCAAGCCCTTGCTGCAGTCGGGTGACCTGCGCTGCATCGGCTCCACCACCTACGCCGAGTATCGCGGGGTATTCGAGAAGGACCGGGCGCTGGCGCGCCGGTTCCAGAAGATCGACGTGGTAGAGCCCACCATGCCGGAGGCGATAAAAATCCTGGAAGGTTTGCGGGAGCGGTTCGAGGCCCACCACCAGGTGCACTACACCAAGGGCGCAATCGAGTCGGCCGTGCAGCTGTCGGTGCGGCATATCACCGACCGCCACCTGCCGGACAAGGCCATCGATGTCATCGACGAGGCGGCCGCGCGCCTGCGCCTGCGACCCGAGGGCAAGAAGCGCAAGACCGTGCAAGTCAAGGACATCGAGGAAACCGTCGCGCGCATTGCGCGCATCCCACCCAAGAGCGTCTCCTCCAATGACCGCGATCGTCTGGCGACGCTGGAACGCGACCTCAAGCTGGTGATTTTCGGCCAGGACGAGGCGGTGGCCCTGCTGGGGGCCAGCATCAAGATGTCGCGCTCGGGCCTGGGCAGTCCGGACCGCCCGATCGGCAATTTCCTGTTGGCGGGCCCGACCGGCGTCGGCAAGACCGAGGTCACCCGGCAACTGGCGTTGTTGCTGGGCATCGAACTGATCCGCTTTGACATGTCCGAGTACCTGGAGCGGCACACGGTGTCGCGCCTGATCGGTGCACCGCCCGGCTATGTTGGCTTTGACCAGGGCGGCCTGCTGACCGATGCCATGCTCAAGCATCCGCACGCGGTGATCCTGCTGGATGAAATCGAGAAGGCCCACCCGGACGTGTTCAACTTGCTGTTGCAGGTCATGGACCACGGCACCCTGACCGACAACAACGGCCGCAAGGTCGATTTCCGCAATGCCATCCTGGTCATGACCACCAACGCCGGCGCCCAGGAGTCGGCACGGCGCTCGATCGGTTTCTCGGACCAGGATCACTCCACCGACATGATGGAAGTCATCAAGCGCACCTTCATGCCGGAATTCCGCAATCGGCTGGATGCCATCGTGCCGTTTGCACCGCTCAACCGGCAGTCGATTGAGCGCGTGGTCGACAAGTTCCTGCTGGAGCTTGAGCAGCAGCTGGAGGCCAAGCACGTGCAACTGTCGGCCGACGATACCGCCCGGGCCTGGCTGTTGGAGCACGGCTACGACGTCAAGATGGGAGCCCGGCCGATGGCCCGGGTGATCCAGGAAAGCATCAAGCGTCCGCTGGCTGATGAACTGCTGTTCGGCAAGCTGGCCCACGGCGGCGAGGCCCATGTCACCGTGAAAGACGGAAAGCTGGCGCTGGAACTCGAGGCAAAGGAAAACCCGGCGGCGACGCAGCCGGCGTAAGCGCAGTTGGCAACCAAATCAACGAACGGGGGGATGACCATGCAGACACAGAGATTGGCGCGGATGCTGTTGTGCGCAACCTTGGTTTCCGGCGCGGCCATGGCGGAGCCGGCGGACGAGAAGGCCCGCAGCGGTTGGCCGGGCACGGTTGGCGTCTCACTGGACGCCTCGGTGCTGCTCGGTATCGGACTGTCGGTGGGTGTCCCGCTGGGCGATCAATCCAACCTGCGGCTTTCGCACCACGCGTATTCCTATGACAAGGAATTCGACGATGCCAATAGCGGGGCGAATTATGACGGCACGCTCGACCTGAAAAGCACCGGCTTGCTCGCCGACTGGCACCCATTCAAGGGGGTGTTTCGCCTCACCGCTGGATTGATGTCGAACGGGAACCAAATCAAATTGGTGGGGACCGATAGTGGAGGCGGGCAGTACGCGGTCGGTGACTGCACCTACGAGTCGAATCCAGCTGATCCGCTGCGCATTGATGGCGTCGTCGATTTTAAAAGCTCGGTCCCTTACCTGGGCTTGGGTTGGGGCGGCAACATGAATGCGGAGCCCGGGTTTTACGGAATCTTCGACCTTGGCGTGATGTTCTCTGGCGCACCTCGGTCGAACCTGAAGGGGAGCGGAAGCGCCCGGAACACGGAAGGTAATATTGCTTGCGG
>JANNAK010000132.1:0-8492 GCA_031384195.1 Gammaproteobacteria bacterium | reverse complement strand
GACGGGAATGCCCATGCCGCCGGCGCCCTGATCGCCCACGCCCAGGATGCGCTCGTTGTCGGTGACCACGATCAGTCGCACGTCCTCGAACGGCACGTTGCCGAGGACTTCGTAAATCCGTCCGCGATGGTCCGGTGTGATCCACAGGCCGCGGCCGCGGCGGAAGATGTGGCTGAAGTCCTGGCAGGCGCGCGCCACGGTCGGTGTGTAGACGATGGGCAGGAACTCGTCGATGTGATCGACCAGCACGCGGTAGAACAACACCTCGTTGCGATCCTGCAGCGCCGCCAGGCCGATGTATTTTTCCAGCGCGTCGCCCTTGCGCGCGATGCTGTCGTACATCCGCTTGCGCTGCAGATCGAGGGTGGAGACGGCGTGCGGCAGCATTCCTTCGAGGCCGAAGGTGCGGCGCTCCTCGTGCGTGAACGACGAGCCCTTGCTGTACATCGGCTGGGCCAGCAGGGAAGTGCCGCGAAACGGCACCTGCAGCAGGGGCTGGCCTTCCGGTCCGCGGCTGAGATTGAAGCGTTGCATGCGCGTCCCCGGTCGAAGCAATGGATTCAGGGTACTGCGCGCGGGCGGGGCCGTCACCCCATCGGACGAAGCGCCACGGCGCCGGCACCGCCAAGGTTATGGAGTTCGGAGGCATACTGGATCATCATGAAAACAATTCGCGTGCGTCACCTTTTTCTGGGTCTGGCCGTGGTGCTCGCAGCGCCGGTGCAGGCCAAGTCCGCGCCCGAAAAGGTCGCAAAGCTGAACGGGGCGGAGCTCACCTGCATGGGTGCCGAGCGCGCCGGCTCGGCGGGCGGCGTGGCCGAGTACACCGGCAAGTGGCTGGGCAAGTGGCCGGGCATGACGGGCAGCGCGGGCTATGAGCCCGGTCCGTACGCGGCCGAAAAACCGCTGTTCACCATCAGCGCCGCCAATGTCGCCCAGTACGAGGCGCAGCTGACCGAGGGGCAGAAGGCGCTGTTCCGGAATTATCCGCAGGCGTTCCGCATGGACGTTTACCCCAGCCATCGCGACTTTCGCTTTCCGGATTGGGCCTGCGACACGGTGAAGAAAAATGCCGCCAGTGCCGAGGTCCTGCACGACGGCATGGGCATCAGCGGCACCGCCGGCGCCATCGCCTTCCCGTTTCCCGCCACCGGTTTGGAGGCGATCTGGAACGTGATCCTGCCCTACCGTCCGTGGAACGAGCAGGCGACGGTGAAGAACGCGCAGGTCGAGGCCAACGGGAATCGTCAATTCAGCGAGCAGGAGTTCCGCACGCTCAACATGTCCGGTGACCCGCGCAAGCGCGGCAGCAACCAGGACAAGGTGTCGGCGTTCTTCTTCGTCAAGACCCTGTCACCGCCGCGCGAGGCGGGCAAAGTGTCGGTGGGCAGCCAGCCCAATGACTTCTCCGAGGAGAAAACCAACGCCTGGCAATACGTTCCGGGCATGCGCCGCACCCGCCGCGCGCCGGAAGTGGGCTTTGACCACCCGGTGCCGCCGTGGAGCGCGCACACGGTCGACGACAACTATGTGTTCAACGGCTCGCCCGAGCGCTACGACTGGAAACTCATCGGCAAGCGCGAGGTGTACATCCCGTACCACAACTTCCGCGTCAACGATCCGGCCCTCAAGGTCGAGGATCTGCTGACGCCGCTGACGCTCAACCCGGACGTGCTGCGCTACGAATTGCACCGGGTGTGGGTGATCGAAGGCACGCTGAAGAAGGGTCTGCGGCACGTCTATGGCAAGCGCGTGCTGTACGCCGACGAGGACACCTGGCTGGTGCCCTGGGGCGACAACTACGACATGCGCGGACAACTGTGGCGCATCCCGGTGGTCGCGTTCCGCTACGACGCGCGCGCCGCCGCCTTCCACCGCGGCGTGACCGTGTACCACGACCTCACCGCCAGGTCCTACGAGGCGACGTACCTCGTCAACGACTCCAGGGACTGGTGGAAGCTGAACGATCCGGCCATCAACCCCAAGATGTTCACCGCCGCCGCGGCCGAAAAGTAGGGACTTCAAAGGGGACGCTCCCCATTGGAATTTCAAAGGGGACGCTCCCCATTGACTTCAATGTGACTTCAAAGGGGAGCGTCCCCTTTGAAGTTCCCTTTGAAGTTCCTACTCGACGACGGCGGGGTGGGCCGGGGTCGGGGCGCCGAGGAACGCCCGATGCGAGGGCGGCTGCTTGCCGCCTTCGTCCTTCAGGCCGTACTCCAGCGCCGATTCGGCGCCGATCAGCACCTGACCGGATTTCTCCGCGCGCTTGGGGTCGCGATAAATGGCCGAGATCAGATGCCCGGTGAATTCCGGGGTCTCGGCGATGTCCCAGAACGGCGCGTACCTGGCCGGGTCTTCGTCCATCACCCGCTTGGTGCGATCGGTCTTCAGCATGCCCATCCAGATCGACACTGCGGCGACGTTGAAGGCCCTGAAGTCCACCGCCATGTCCTTGGCGAATTTGTCCACGCCGACTTTCTGCGCGCCGTAACCGGGACCGTGCATGTAGCAGCTGGCGCCGAACGAGGAGGTGAAGGCGACCAGGCCGTTGTTGCGCGCAGCCATCAGCGGAGCGGCGTACCAGCTGGCGACGTAGGCCGAGCGCAGGCCGACGTCGAGGATGTCCACTAGTTCCAGCGGCTTGTCCCAGAACGGGCCCTTCAGGATCAGGGCGTCATGCAGAAAGGTGGCGTTGTTGACCAGGATGTCGAGCCGACCGTGCTGCTCGCGCTCGACCTGCTCGAACAGCGCCTGCACCTGCGCGTCATTGCCGTGGTCCACGGTTACCGCGATCCCCTTGCCGCCGGCCCGGGTCACGCCCTCGGCGGTCGCGAAGACCGTGCCGGGCAGCGGTGCATCGCCCTCTTTCGTGCTGCGGCCAGTGACGTAGACCGTCGCGCCCTCGGCACCCAGCGCCAGCGCAATGCCCTTGCCAGCGCCGCGGCTGGCGCCGGTGACCACCGCCACCACGTCCTTCAATGGTTTGCTCATCTCAGACTCCAAAAAAATTAGTGTGCGCCACCATTTTTTGCGCGCAGCTGGAACTTCATGACTTTGCCGGACGGATTGACCGGCAGGGCATCGATCACTTCAATGAAGCGCGGGACCTTGTAGTTGGCCATCTGCTCGCGGCACCAGGTGATCAGCGCCTTCTCCTCGACGCTGTGGCCCGGGCGCGGCACCACGAAGGCCTTTCCGACTTCGCCGAGGCGATCATCCGGCACGCCGATGACGGCGACGGCGGCGATTGCCGGGTGCGCGGCCATCATCCGTTCAATCTCGGCCGGGTAGCAGTTGAAGCCACCGCAGATGTAGAGATCCTTGAGTCGATCGGTGATCTTCAGGTAGCCGCGTGCATCCAGCACGCCGATGTCGCCGGTGTGCAGCCAGCCCTCGGTGTCAATGGCTTCGGCTGTTGCGGCGGGGTCCTCGAGGTACTCCTTCATTACGTTGTAGCCGCGGACCTGCACCTCTCCGGCTTCGCCGGCGGGCAGCGCGATCCCGTTCCCGTCGGCGATGCGCACCTGGATGTCAGGGATCGGCTTGCCGCAGGTCGAGACGATCGTCAGTGCGTCGTCTCCCGGGTCGCACAGCGACACCACGCCGCAGGATTCGGTCAGGCCGTAGCCGGTGAGCACCACCTTGAAGCCAAGCTCGGCGCGGATGCGCTCGACCAGCGAAGGTGCGACGGCCGCCGCGCCGGTGATGGTGGCGCGCAGGCTGGACAGGTCGCAGCTCGCGCGCGCCGGATCATCCAGCAGGCTGATGAAGAGCGTCGGCGGTCCCGGCAGCACCGAGACCTTTTCCTTGTCGATGCGCCGCATCACGGCGGCGGCGTCGAACACCGCATGCGGCATGACAGTGAGACCGGCCAGCAGGCCGACCAGCCAGCCGGCCTTGTAGCCAAACACGTGGAAGAAGGGATTGACCACCAGGTAACGGTCTTCCGGCACCAGGCCCAGGCGCGCACCAAACTCGGCGAACACCCTCAGGTTCTGGCCGTGGGTGGTGACCACGCCCTTTGGCAAACCCGTGGTGCCGGAGGTGAACATCACGTCCATGCAGTCGTCGGGCTTGACCGCATTGGCGCGACCGATCACTTCGGTTTCCGGCGTGCCGGCGCCACGCTTGAGGAAATCATCCCAGGACAAGTCGTCCTTCCGCGCATCGCCGATGACGACGATGGTCGCCAGCGTGGTCGGGCGCTGGTCGCCAAGCAGGGTGGGGTAATGCTGATTCAAGAAGGCGCCCGGGCAAAACAGCAGGCGCGCGCGACTCTTGTCCAGCACGTAGCCGGCTTCCTTGCCCTTCATGCGGGTATTGATCGGCACGATCGCCGCGCCGACGCTGTGAATCGCAAGCCCGGCGATGATCCATTCGACGCTGTTCGGCGCCCAGATCGCGACCCGGTCGCCGGCCTGCACGCCACAGGCGATCAGCGCACGCGCCGCCTCGACGCGCTTTCCGTCGATCTGGGTGTAGGTCAGCGCGCTACCGTCCTCGGCGATGGTGGCGATGCGGTCCGGAAACGTCCGCACCGACTCGGCAAATGCCTTCGGCACTGTCGCGTTCAATGCGTTCAAAGGGGACGCTCCCCATCGTTCAAAGGGGACGCTCCCCATTGACCCGCGCAAAGGCGTTCAAAGGGGACGCTCCCCATTGACCCCATTGACCCGCGCAAATGCGTTCAAAGGGGAACGTCCCCATTCAATCCGCCCACATCAGGTAGCCGTTATCGATGCGCATCTCGGCCCCCTGGATCATTCGCGATTCGTCGCTGGCCGGGAACAGCACCAGGTTGGCGATGTCTTCGGGCTGGGAGAAACGCGCCATCAGTTGCTTCTGATCCAGCTCGCGGATTTGCGAGCGCTTGCCCTTGGGCATGGATTTCTCCAGGCCAAACACCATCGGCGTGGCGATGCCGTCCGGGTGGATTGAGTTGCAGCGAATCTTGTAATGATGGAAGCGGCAGTGCGCCGCGATCGACTTGGTCATCGCCGTCACGGCGCCCTTGGAGGCGCTGTAGGCGAGGTAGGACGAGATGCCGCTGATGCCGGCCAGCGAGGACATATTGATGATCGAACCGCCGCCGCGCTGCTTCATTGCCTCGAAGCCGTACTTGCAGCCGAGGAAGTAGCCATCGGAATTAATGCGCTGGATCTTCTGCCAGTCTTCGTAACTCTGATCCTCGATGGTTCCGTAGAGCAGGATCGCGGCGTTGTTGACCAGCACGTCCAGGCCGCCGAACGTCTCAACCGTCTTGGCGATGACAGCCTGCCACCCGGATTCGGACGCGATGTCGTGGCGCAGGAACATCGCGGTTCCGCCCTTGTCGGTGATGGCCTTGGCCACCGCCGCGCCGTCTTTCTCGTTGACGTCGGTCAACACCACCTTGGCCCCTTCGCGCGCGAGCAACTCGGCGTCCGCCTTGCCAACGCCGCTGGCGGCGCCGGTGATGATTGCGACTTTGCCTTCGACCCTGCCCATGCGATCCCTCCAGTTCAATAGTTCAATGGGGACGCTCCCCTTTGAACAATCGTTCCCCTTTCAATGGGGACGTTCCCCTTTGAACAATTGAGCAAAGGGGAGCGTCCCCATTGAAAATAGGGAAGGTGTCGGTTTTTGGCGTCGTCCGATGGGGTGAGCGGGGCGGCAGCGCGGCAACGGCATAATCCCCGGCCATGAGCGAAACAAACGAAAAGCCGGGTTCAGCGCACTGGTATTCCGCAGTGGAGGCGCCGGAAGCCGTGGCCGACGCCAGCGGGGTGAGATGGGATGCGCAGGCGGACCTGGTGGTGGTCGGGTACGGCGGCGCTGGCGTCGCGGCGGCGGTCGAGGCGGCTGAGGCGGGCCTCAAGGTCATCGCGCTGGACCGCAGCGCCGGTGGCGGCTCAACCGCGCTGAACGGCGGGGTGGTCTACGCCGGCGGCGGCACCGCGATCCAGAAGGAAGCGGGTGTCGAGGACAGCCCGCAGGCGATGTTCGATTACCTGCAGGGCGATGTGCAGGGCGTGGTGTCCGACCAGACGCTGCGCCGCTTCTGCGATGACAGCGTGGCGATGATGGACTGGCTGACGCAGCGCGGGGTGAAGTTCGACGCCACCCGCTACGACGCCAAGACCTCCTACCCGCCGCCCGGCTACCACCTGTACCACTCCGACAGTTCGCTGGCCGCCACCCGCGCCGCTGTCGCCAAACCGGCGCCGCGCGGACACAAGGTGTGGACGCCCGGAACCTCGCGCGCTGCGATTGGCTTTGGCAAGGCGCTGACCGACCCGCTGGCCGCGACTGCCGCCGGGCTGGGCGTGCAGTTCGCGCCGTATTCGGAAGTGCGCAGGTTGGCGCAGGACGCCAGCGGCCGGGTGGTGGGCGTGAGCGTGCTGCAATTCGAGCCGGACAGCGCGGCCGAGCGCAAGTACGCGCACGCCCAGGCCATGGCGACCCGGTTCCTGCTGGCGCTGCCACCGGCGTTCCCGATGGCCGGGCTGACGCAGGCGATCTCGCGCTGGTATCAGCGCCAGGCCAGCGCGCTGGAAAGTCAGCGCCTGATGCGTCGCATCCGCGCCACGCGCGGCGTGCTGCTGTCGGCCGGCGGTTTCGTGTTCAATCCGGCGATGGTCGCGCACCACGCGCCGAAATACGCCGGCGGCATGCCGCTGGGCAACCCGTATGACGACGGCAGCGGCATCCGCCTGGGCCAGAGCGTGGGCGGCGCGGTGCAGCGAATGGAACATTTGTCGGCCTGGCGCTTCATCCGCCCGCCCGCGGGCCTGACCTGGGGCGTGGTGGTCAACGCGCGCGGCGCGCGATTCACCGACGAGACCGTGTACGGCGCGGCAATAGGCTACGAGATGGTCGAGCATCACGACGGCCGCGCTTTCGTGATCCTGGACCAGGACTTGTACGCAGCGACCCTGGAGCAGGTCAAGAGCAAGGAGTTGTACTCGTTCCAGAGCGGGCCGGCGCTGCTGGCGCTCAAGTTCGCGCGGCACAAGGCGCCCACTCTGGCGGCACTGGCTGCGAAGGTCGGATTTGATCCGGCCGTGCTGGCGAAAACCGTGGCCTCGAACAATGCGGCGGCGGCCGGACAGGCCGCGGACGAGTTCGGCAAGGCCGCATCCGAGCGCCGCCCGATTGCGCGCGGACCGTTCTATGCCATCGACATCTCGGTGACCAGCAAGCTGTTCCCGTTGCCGGTGCTGACCCTCGGCGGGCTGGTCGTGGACGAAGACAGCGGCGCGGTGCGCGACGTGGCGGGTCGCAACATCCCAGGCCTGTACGCCGCCGGTCGCAACGCGGTGGGCATTTGCTCTCATTTATATGTCAGCGGCCTGTCGGCTTCCGACTGCATTTTCTCCGGGCGGCGGGCGGCGCAGTCGGCGGCGGGACGCTAGCCTCCCCTGAATGGGTGAAGCCGTGGCGGGGCGGCCTTCCAATAATGCCTTTCGTTCTGCCGCCTCCCGGAAGGAAGTCCCATGGCCAAGATCCAGTCCCTCGCTTATTTCGTGGCCCAGGCCACCGATGTCTCCAAATGGAGGGCCTACGCCGAGCAGATTCTGGGCGCGGCCACCGCGGCCGGGCCTGAGGGTTCGCTGTACCTGAAGCTGGACGGGCGCAAGTTCCGCGCGGTCGTGGTCAAGGGTTCCGAAGACCGCTACTTCGCTTCGGGCTGGGATGTGGCCAGCAAGAAGGATTTTGACGAGGCGGTTGCCGCCATCAAGCAAGGCGGCGTGGTCGTTACCGCCGGCTCCGACGCCGAGAAGACGCTGCGCTGCGTGGCCGACCTTGCGGTGTTCACCGACCCGTCGGGTAACCGGCACGAACTGTGCCACGGCTACAACGGCGGCGACGCCGAGTTCACCTCGCCGATCGGGGTGTCCGGCTTCAAGACCGGCGTGCAGGGCGCAGGCCACACCGTGCTGCCTTCGCTGCAGTTCGATGCTTCGCTGAAATTCTTCCGCGAAGTGCTGGGCTTTGGCCTGTCGGACATCTTCAACTTCAAGCCGGCGCCGGAAGCCCCGAACATGCGCATTTACTTCCTGCACGCGGCCAGCGGCCGCCACCACAGTCTGGCGCTGGCCGAGATGCCAATGCCCTCGGGCTGCGTGCACGTGATGATGGAAGTGACCGACAAGGCCGAGGTGGACAAGGCGAACGTGCGCCGCGAGCAGGCGGGCGTGAAGCTGATGGCGACGATGGGCCAGCACGAAAACGACAAGATGACCTCGTTCTACATGATGACGCCGGGCAACTTCCCGCTCGAATACGGCTGGGGTGGCATTTCGGTGGATCCGGCAACCTGGAAGACCACCGAAACGAAACAAGTCTCGATTTGGGGCCACGATTTCTCCGTCGGGTTCCAGTAGCGCCCGATGGCGCTGAACAAGGAGCTGTCCGCGGCGCAGGCCATCGCGCAACTGCGCGACGGCATGACGCTGGGCATCGGCGGCTGGGGTCCGCGGCGCAAGCCGATGGCGCTGATCCGCGAA
>JANNAK010000104.1:0-17554 GCA_031384195.1 Gammaproteobacteria bacterium | reverse complement strand
CGCCGCTCCGGCACCTGCGGCAGGATTGCCGCCGGCATTACCTGCACCAGCAACTGGCGGCCCTTCACTTGCGCGCCCGCCTCGACACTCACCGTCTCGACCTTGCCATCCACCGGCGTGGCCAGCTGGAATTCCATCTTCATGGCTTCGAGTACGACCAGGGTCTGGCCCTTTCGAACCGTGTCGCCAACCTTCACGTGCACCGCGACGATCTTGCCGTCGCTGTTGGCGGTGATGCGGCCATCCGCGCCAGCGGCCGCCGACTGCGCCGGGGCCAGGGTGGCATCCGTAAAGCGGCGAATGCTGCCTTCGGCGTCCAGCCATACCTCTTCGCCCGCGTGGGCGATGCGCGCCTTGCCCTGGGTGCCGCCGCAGACGTAATGGAATTCACCGGGCAGGTCGCGCACCACGACGATCTCAACTTTTTCGCCATTGACCTGCGTACTGAACCGGTGGCCGTCCTGAACCATGACTTCGAGTTCGTAGGCCTGCTCGCGCCACTTCAGCTTGAAGTCCACCGGCGACTCGTGCGAGCTGTGCCATCCCAGGTATTCGTGCGACAGGCCGTGCTCCTGCACCAGCTTTTGCGCGTCATCCATGTACAGGGCGACGGCCGCCAGCGCCACCTGCCGAGCCGACGGTGCGTCGGCCTGCAGTTTTGACTGCGGGAAATACTTGCCGACGAAGGCGGTGCTGAACTCACCGGAGGCAAAGGCCCCGGTCTTGATCACCGACAGCAGGTAATCGCGGTTGCTGGGAACGCCGAGGACGATGGTGTCTTCGAGCGCGGCCACCAGACGTTGCCGGGCGACCTCGCGGTCCTCGCCCCAGGCGATGATCTTGGCCTGCATGGAATCGTAAAACGGGCTGATGACCACGCCGTCGTGCAGGTAGGTATCAACCCGCACTCCGGCGCCAGCCGGCGGCTGCCAGCGCAGCACCGTGCCGGTCTGCGGCAGGTAATTCTGCGAAGGATCTTCGGCGCACAAGCGGACTTCAATCGCCCAGCCCTTGCGACGCGCCAGGATCTCGTCCTGGGTGAGGGGCAGCTTCTCGCCCTGGGCCACGCGCAACTGCCATTCGACCAGGTCCACGCCGTAGACCAGTTCGGTGACCGGATGCTCGACCTGCAGCCGGGTGTTCATCTCCAGAAAGTAGAACTGCTTGTCGGCCCCGAGCAGGAACTCCACCGTGCCGGCGCCCACATAGTCCACCGCCTTGGCGGCGGCTACCGCCGCCTTGCCCATGGCCAGGCGCAGCGTTTCGTCGACCGCCGGTGACGGCGCCTCCTCGACCACTTTCTGGTTGCGGCGCTGGATCGAGCAGTCGCGTTCGCCCAGGAACACCAAATTGCCGTGGCGGTCGCCGAACACCTGGATCTCGACGTGGCGGGCTCCGACCACCGCCTTCTCGATCAGCAACTCGCCACTGCCAAAGGCATTGGCGGCCTCGGATCGGGCCGAGGCAATGGCCTCGGCGAGCGCACCCTCGTCCTCCACCAGACGCATGCCGCGACCACCCCCACCGGCGGCGGCCTTGACCATCACCGGCAGTCCAATCTTTTTTGATTCCTTGACCAGGTGGGCGTCGGACTGCTCCTTGCCCTGGTATCCGGGGACGCAAGGCACCTTGGCCTTGATCATCCGCTCCTTGGCCGCGCTCTTGCTGCCCATGGCGGATATGGATTCGGCATCGGGGCCGATGAACACCAGGCCGGCGTCCCTGCACGCCTGCGAAAATGCGGCGTTCTCCGACAGGAAGCCGTAGCCCGGATGAATCGCCTGTGCGCCGGAGGTTTTGGCCGCCGCGATGATCTTCTCGATGACGAGGTAGGACTCCTTGGCCGGTGCCGGTCCGATGTGAACCGCTTCGTCGGCCTCGGTCACGTGCAGGGCGTCGCGATCGGCCTCGCTGTACACGGCGACTGTGCGATAGCCCTGTTTCTTGGCACCCCGAATGACCCGGACCGCGATTTCTCCACGGTTGGCGACCAGCACCTTGGTGAATCTGCTTGCTGGGTGATTCATTTCGTCAGGTCCACAACAGGCTCCTATTGCGCCCACTTCGGGTCGCGTTTCTGCAGGAAGGCACCGATGCCTTCCGGTGCCTCGGCGCCGCGCACGGCCGTGGCGAATTTCCGGGCCGCATCGTCCAGCACCAAGTCCAGGTCCTGCCGGCTTGCGTTGACGAGGATGGCCTTGGTCATCGCATTGGCGTTCGGGGCGCACTGGCGAATCTGATCCAGCACTTCGGACAGCCGCGTATCCAGCTCGGCATCGTCGGCAAACACGTAATGCACGAATCCCAGCTTCAGCGCATCAATGCCGCGGAACATGGCACCGGTCAGGCACAGCCGCCGGGCCTGGGTCAGGCCGATGCGCTCGACAATGAATGGCGCGATCTGCGCTGGCGGCAGGCCGCGGGTGGTTTCCGGGACACCAAACTTTGCATCCACGTGGGCAAAGGCGATGTCGGAGACGCAGGCAAACCCGAATCCGCCCGCCAGGGTTGCACCCTCACAGACCGCAATCACCACGCACGGCAGCTGGGTGACCTTGCGCAGCATGGTGCCGAAGCTGCGGTTCAATTCCGCCAGCGGATCACCGTGGCCGTTACCGGCCGGCTTCATGCCGCTGGCCATCATTTCCTTGAGGTCGGCGCCAGCGCTGAAGTTGTGCCCTGCCCCGCGCAGCACCAGCGCTCGAACCTGTTCCGGCCCCATTTTCGCCGTCGTGTCAAAAACAGCGTTGAGCTCGGAAACCATCGTCGCGTTGAGCGCGTTGCGGCTCTCGGGTCGGTTCAGGGTGACGTAAAGGACGCCACGCTCAAGCCGCAACAGCAGGGTCTTGCAGTCGGGCAGGCTGATACGGTCATTCATTGGCGCTTGCCTCCGCGCAGGCCGAGGTTTTTGGCGATGATGCCCAGCATCACTTCGTCGGCACCGCCGCCGATCGAATGCAGGCGCAGGTCGCGGAAATACTGGCTGATCGGGTTCTCCCACATGAAGCCCTGGCCGCCCCAGAACTGCAGGCAGCCGTCGGTGACTTCGCGCGCCACCCGCGCGGTCTTCAGCTTGGCCATCGAGGCCAGCAGGGTGACGTCGCGGCCGGCAATCAGCTCACCGGTGGCCCGGTACAACAGCGAGCGGCAGGCCTCGATCTCGGTCTTCAGCTCCGCCAGGCGAAAGTGCACGTACTGGTTTTGCAGGATCGGACCGCCGAAGGCATTGCGCTGACCGGTGTAGGTCGCGGTGGCCTCAATGCAGCGGTCCAGCGAGACCAGAATGCTGGCCGACAGGAACAGTCGCTCTTCCTGGAACTGCATCATCTGGTAGGAGAAGCCTTTGCCCTCCTCGCCGATCAGGTTCTTCACCGGCACCCGCACGTTGTCGAAAAAGATGATCGCGGTATCGGACGAGCGCTGCCCCAATTTGTCGAGTTTTGTCTTTCTGTCTATGCCCTTGGCGTCCAGCGGCACCACGATCAGCGACTTGTTGCCGTGACGGCTGCCGGCGGTGGCTGCGCCCGCCGCGGCGCCGTCAGACGTATTCGCCAGCAGGCAGGCCCAGTCACCCTGCGTGCCGTTGGTGATCCACATCTTCTGGCCGTTGATGACGTAGTCGCCGCCCTCGCGCCGCGCGCTGGTCTTGATGCCGGCGACATCGGATCCGGCGCCCGGCTCGCTGACCGCGATGCAGGCCACCTGTTCGCCGGCCACCGCGGGCATCAGGTAGTTTTCCTTGAGATGGTCGGAGCCGAAGCGCGCCAGGGCGGGCGTCGCCATGTCGGTCTGCACACCAATCGCCATCGGGATCCCGCCAACCTTGCAGGCGCCCAGGCCTTCGGCAAACATCACCTGGTAGCTGTAATCCAGCCCCAGACCACCGACGCTCTCGGGCTTGTTGATGCCGAGCAAGCCCAGGGCACCCATCTTGCGGAACACTTCCCGCGCCGGCCACATTCCCGAACGCTCCCATTCCTCCGCGTGCGGGTTGATTTCCTTTTCCACGAACTGTTTCGTGGTCTCAAACAGCTGCTGGTGCTCGTGCGTTAGTTGCATGACCGGGCCCTAGAGACGTGCCACACCGAAGCTGTTGGGCTGCAGCGGCCGCAGGCGCGCTTCCTTGCAGATGGACAGGCAGTAACCCAGCACCTTCCGCGTATCGCGCGGGTCGATAATGCCGTCGTCGAACAACCGCGCACTGGCGGCGAAGGCGTGAGATTCCCTGTCGAACTGGTCGATGATCTGTTTTTCCATCAATGCCAGCATCTTCTCATCGGTGGGGCCCATGACTTTTCCGTCGCGCGCCCACTTGTCGCGGGTGACGATGCTCATGACTTTGGCCGCCTGCTCGCCACCCATCACTGCGGTGCGCGAGTTGGGCCAGGCGAAGATGAACTCCGGACCGAAGCCGCGGCCGCACATGCCGTAGTTGCCGGCGCCGAAGCTGGCGCCCATGACGATGGTCAGCTGCGGCACGCGCGCATTGGCCACCGCCTGGATCATCTTGGAGCCGTGCTTGACGATACCGCCCTGCTCGGCCTCGGTGCCGACCATGTAGCCGGTGGTGTTCATCAGGTAGACGATCGGCATATTCGCCTGGTCGCAGAGCTGGATGAATTGTCCGGCCTTGGTCGCTCCGCGCACCGTGATCGGGCCGTTGTTGCTGATGAGGCCGATCTGGTGCCCATGCAGCGCGGCCCGTCCGCAGATGGTCTGGTGGTCGTACTCGGACTTGAATTCGTGGAACTCGCTGCCGTCGACAATGCGCGCGATCACCTCGCGGCAGTCAAAGGGCTTGCGGTAATCCACCGGCACCACCCCGGCCAGCTCCTCGATGTCGTACAGCGGCGCACGCACCGGCAACAATTCCAGCTTGGGCCGGCGCGAGTTCCAGTTGAGGTTCTTCACCACCTCACGGGCAATACGGATGCCATCGGCGTCGTTCTCGGCCAGGAATTCGCTGACACCGGAGATCTGGGAATGCATCTCGGCGCCGCCGAGGTCCTCGTCCTTGGCCACTTCGCCGGTAGCGGCCTTGAGCAGCGGCGGGCCGGCGAGGAACACCTTGGCGCGGTTGCGCACCATGATCACGTAATCGGACAGTCCCGGCATGTAGGCCCCGCCCGCGGTGCTGGAGCCGTGCACCACCGTGACCTGCGGCAGGCCGGCCGCGGACTTGCGCGCCTGGTTGGCGAAGGTGCGACCCCCGGGAATGAAAACCTCGGCTTGATACAGCAGGTTCGCGCCGCCCGACTCGATCATGCTGACCGTCGGCAGTTTCTGGTCCAGGGCAATTTCCTGCACGCGCAGGCCCTTCTGCACGCCCCAGGGGGTCATCGTGCCGCCCTTGATGGCGAAATTGGACGCACTGACCATGCAGCGAACGCCAGAGACATAGCCGATGCCGATGATGGTGTTGCCACCGGCCAGCGACCCGTCCTTGTCGTCGTGGTGCTTGTACCCGCACAGGGTCTGAAACTCCAGCCAAGGCGAGCCGCGATCCAGCATCAGGTGCACGCGCTCGCGCGGCATGATCTGGCCGCGCTTCTTGAATCGCTCGCGTTTGCGCTCTTCCTCGGTGCGGCCCTTCTCCTCAACCGCGCGGAATGCGGCGATGGACGCCAGCATATCCTCGCGGTTCTGCTTGAAGGCAGCGCTGAGGGCGTCGACTTTTGATTCGATAACCGGCATTTCCAGTCCCTGCGCACGCGTGGATCGGGCGGGTATTTTGCCCTGTAAGACGGTTGGAAAGGTGGCTTACCCTGCGGCCAATCGCCAGGTCACTTGCTCACCGGCCCGAAACGGCACGAGCGCGTCAGGACCGATACCCAGCTCTGCCGGAACAGTCCAGGACTCGCGCACCAGCCCGATCTGGCCCTGATTTCTCCGCAAGCCGTAGAAGTCCGCGCCATGGAAGCTGGCAAATGCTTCCAGCCGGTCCAGCGCACCGGCCGCGTCGAAGATCTCGGCGTAAACCTCGATCGCCGTCGGTGCCGAGTAAATACCCGCACAGCCACAGGCCGACTCCTTGCTTCGGCGCGAATGCGGCGCGCTGTCTGTGCCGAGGAAAAACTTGGGACTGCTGCTGGTGGCCGCGCGTACCAAGGCCCGTCGGTGTTCTTCCCGCTTCAGCACCGGCAGGCAGTAAAGATGCGGACGCAAGCCACCCTGGAACAAGGCGGTGCGATTCAGCAGCAGGTGGTGGGCCGTGATGGTGGCGGCCACTCGCGGTGACGCCGCCGCCACGAACTCCGCGGCTTGGCGCGTGGTGATGTGCTCCAGAACCACCCGCAACCGGGGATGGCGCTCAATCAGGGGTGCCAGCAGTTGCTCAATGAATATCTTTTCGCGATCAAAGACATCAACCGCCGGGTGTCACCTCGCCGTGGACCAGCAGCGGCACGTCGTGCTCTTCCATTGCCGCCAGCACGGCATCGCAATGGCGAATGTCGGTGACCCCGGCTTCGGAATGAGTGGTGGCACCGGCCGGATACCATTTCACGCCGTGGACCTGCTTCGACGCGCGCGCGGCGGCGATCTCGGATGCCGGGGTCTTGTCGGTCAGGTAGAGCGTCATCAGCGGCTCGAAATCGAGCCCGGCCGGCAGGGCATCGAGAATGCGCTGGCGATAGGCCCGGGCTTGCGCCACGGTGGTGACCGGCGGCGCCAGGTTGGGCATGACGATGGCGCGAGCGAAGCTGCGTGCCGTATCGGCGATGACCCGACCGAGCATCACACCGTCACGCAGGTGCACATGCCAGTCATCCGGGCGCGTCAGCGTGATTCGCTTCACTTGGGACTCCGTGGCCTTTGCGGGCATGGCTAGGGCGCCACGGCCCTGGGCTTTACCGCGCGATGGAAGCCCTGAAACGGCTTGGAATTCTCATGCTCCAGCAGCGGGAACACCCGCGAGTTGCGACTGGCCGCGCCGTCGATGGTGATGCAGGCCCCGCTGATGAAGGCCGCGGCCGGCGACAGCAGGAACACGATGGCGGCGCTCACCTCGGCCTCTTCCGCGAGGCGCTTGAGCGGTACCGAGGCCTTGAGCCTGGGGATCACTTCCCTGGCGAACGAACCTTCGTACGTGTCCAGGCCGGAGGAGGCCACCCAACCGGGCGCGACCGCGTTGACGCGGACCGCCGAGGAGCCCCACTCGACCGCTGCCGTCTCGGTGAAGTTCAGCATGCCGGCGCGCGCCGCGCCGCTGTGCGCCATGCCCGGCATGCCGCCCCACATGTCCGCCAGCATGTTGACGATGGCCCCGCCGCGCTTCTTCATGCACTGGCTGTACATCTCGCGCGCAACCAAAAATCCGCCGGTCAGGTTGTTGGCAACCACCGCCTCCCAGCCCTTCTTGTTGATCATCGCGGCCGGCGACGGATACTGCCCGCCAGCGTTGTTGACCAGCGCGGCAATCGGCCCGTGTTCGGCCAGCATTCGCTTGATCGCGCCCTTGACCGCTTCCTCGTCGCGGATGTCGAAGGTGTAGCTCGCGGCGGTGCCGCCGTCCTCGCCGATCTCGGCGGCAACCGCGTCCAGCTTCTCCTGCTTGCGGCCGGTGATCAGGACCTTGGCGCCGAGGCTGGCCAGCTCATGCGCCGTGCAGCGGCCGATGCCCGAGCCGCCACCAGTGACGACGATGGTCTGTCCCGCAAACAGGTCCGGCTTGAAGACGGATTGGTAGCCCACGGTCACTCCCCTAAAGCTTGGACGTCAACTCCGGCAGGATCGTGAACAAGTCTCCCACCAGCCCGAGGTCTGCCACCTCAAAGATTGGCGCTTCCGGATCCTTGTTGATGGCGACGATGGTGCGCGCGTCCTTGATGCCGGCCAGGTGCTGAATCGCGCCCGAAATCCCGACCGCGACGTACAGTTCCGGCGCGATGATCTTGCCCGTCTGCCCGACCTGCATCTCGTTGGGCACATAACCCGAGTCCACCGCCGCGCGCGAGGCGCCGACGCCCGCCTTCAGCTTGTCGGCCAGGGCATACAGGATCTTGAAGTTGTCGCTGCTGCCGAAGGCACGGCCGCCAGAGACGACGCGTGCAGCCGACTGCAGTTCCGGACGCTCGCTCTTTTGCGACGCGACGCCCAGCCAGCGGGTGTGCGTTGGCAGGCTCGCCGTCACGCTCACCTTTTCCACGGCCGCCGAACCGCCAGCCGCGACCGCGGTGAACGAGGCCAGGCGCACGGTGCCAATCACCGGGCTGGCCGGAACTTCGACCGTGGTGATGGCGTTGCCGGCGTAAATCGGCCGGTCGAAGCGGGTCGCCGAGTGCACGGCCATGATGTCCGACACCTGCGGCACGCCCAGGTGGGCGGCGACGCGCGGCATCAGGTCCTTGCCAAAGGTCGACCCGGCGACCAGCACGTGGCTGCTGTTGCGCGCCTTGGCCAGGGCCTCGACCTGCGGGGCCAGCGTGGCGGCCAGCGCGTGGGCATTGGCGGGGTTGTCCACCTGCAGCACGCGGGTGACGCCAGCGAGCTTCGCCGCCTCGGCAGAAACCGCGCCGCCGTCGGCCGCAAACACCGCGACCTCGATCTCGCCGCCAATCTTCTGTGCGCAGGCGACGACCTTGGCCGTCCCGGCGCCCAGCTTTCCGTCGGCGTGTTCTGCAACGACCAGTATCTTGCTCATCAGGCGAGCCCCTTCTGTTTCAGTGCCGCAACGAGTTCATCCACGGTCTTGACGATGATGCCCTTGCCGCGAACCGGCGGGGCACTGGTCTTGGTGGTCTTGAGGCCAGCGGCGACGGAAACGCCGAGGTCGGCGAGCGTGACGGTGTCCAGCGTCTTCTTCTTGGCCTTCATGATGTCCGGCAGCTTCAGGTAACGCGGCTCGTTAAGGCGCAGGTCGGCGGTAACCACCGCCGGCAGGTCAATCTCCAGGGTTTCCAGGCCGGCGTCCACCTCGCGGGTGACCTTGGCCTTGTTGCCGTCAATCTCAAGCCTGGATGCGAACGTCGCCTGCGCCTGGTCCAGCAGCGCGGCCAGCATCTGGCCGGTCTGGTTGGCGTCATCATCGATCGCCTGCTTGCCGAGCAGGAACAAGCCCGGCGATTCCTTCTTCGCCAGCGCGGCCAGTGCCCGGGCGGCCGTCAGCGGCTGCACCTCGCCCTCTTCCTTGACCAGGATGGCACGGTCGGCGCCGAAGGCCAGCGCGGTGCGCAGGGTTTCCTCGCTCTTGGCCCCACCAATGGCGACCGCCACGATCTCGGTGACCGTGCCCTTTTCCTTCAGACGCACCGCCTCTTCCATCGCGATCTCGTCGAAGGGGTTCATCGAGTGCTTGACGCCGTCGGTGACCACGCCCGAACCGTCGGGCTTGATCTGGATGCGGACGTTGAAGTCCACGACGCGTTTGACACTGACCAGTACTTTCATTTCAGTTCGCTTCCTTGTTCACATGCTTGCGTAGTTCGGGCCACCGGAGCCTTCCGGTGCCACCCAGGTGATGTTCTGCGCCGGATCCTTGATGTCGCAGGTCTTGCAGTGCACGCAGTTCTGCGCATTGATCTGGAACTTTCGTTCCTGCCCCTGCCCGACGATCTCGTATACCCCGGCCGGGCAGTAGCGCTGCGCGGGCTCGGCATACCGCAGCAGGTTGGTCGACAACGGAATCGAGGGGTCGGTGAGCTTCAGGTGCACCGGCTGGTCTTCCTCGTGGTTGGTCGAGGACAGGAACACCGACGACAGCTTGTCGAATGACAGCACGCCATCGGGCTTGCGGTACTCGAGCTTCGGTGACTCGGCGGCCGCGGCCAGCGTGGCGTGGTCCGGGATCCGGTCGTGCACCGTAAACGGGAATCGACCGCCAAAAATATTCTGCTCGATCCAGTTGATGGCGCCGCCGACCAGCGCGCCAAACTTGTGCAGGAATCCGCCAAAGTTGCGGCTGCGGTAGAGCTCGTCGTAAAGCCAGCTGGCGCGAAACAACTCCGGATAGGCCGCCAGCGTGTCGCCCCCGCTGCCGCCCTTCAGCAAGGCAGCGCCAAACGCCTCCGCCGCGAGCATGCCGCTCTTCATCGCGGTGTGGCTGCCCTTGATCTTGGAGAAGTTCAGGGTGCCAAGCTCACAGCCCATCAGGCCGCCGCCGGGAAACACCATCTTGGGCAATGAATTGATGCCGCCCTTGGTGATGGCGCGTGCGCCGTAGGCAATGCGCTTGCCGCCCTTCAGGTATTTCGCAATGACCGGATGGTGCTTGAAGCGCTGGAATTCGTCGAACGGTGACAGCCAGGGATTGCGGTAGGACAAGTCCACGATCAGTCCGACCGAGACCTTGTTGTCCTCAAAGTGGTAGAGGAAGGAGCCGCCCGGGTTGGCATTGTCCAGCGGCCAGCCAGCGCCATGGACCACCAGGCCGGCCTTGAAGTTTTCCGCCGGCACGTCCCACAGCTCCTTGATGCCGATTGCGTAGTGCTGCGGATCGGCGTTCTGGTCGAGATCGAACTGCCGGATCAGCTGCTTGCCAATGTGGCCGCGGCAGCCTTCGGCGAACAGCGTGTACTTGGCGCGCAGTTCCATGCCAGGCGCGTAGCCGTCTTTGGGCTGGCCGTCACGCCCCACGCCCATGTCGCTGAGCGTCACGCCCCGGACCACGCCAGCTTCGATGATCGCGCTTTGCGCGGCGAAGCCCGGGTAAATCTCAACCCCCAGGCCTTCGGCCTGCTGGCCCAGCCAGCGGCACACCTGCCCCAGCGAGACAATGTAGTTGCCCTGGTTGTGCATGGGCTTGGGCACCAACAGCCCCGGCAGGCGGGTGGCGGACGTTGCACTCCAGAAGTAGTGGACATCGTCGCCGGACACCGGGGTCTTCAGCGGCGCACCCTTGGCCTTCCAGTCCGGGATTAACTCATCCAATGCGCGCGGTTCGAACACTGCGCCGGACAGAATATGCGCGCCAATTTCGGATCCCTTCTCAAGCACGCAGACGCCCAGTTCGGTGCCGGCCGCCAGCGCCAGCTGTTTCAGGCGGATGGCCGCCGACAGCCCGGCCGGGCCGCCGCCGACGATCAGGATGTCGTATTGCATTGCATCGCGTTCAACAGCCATTCATCAGTCCGTTGATTTGAGAAGGAAAAAGGCCCGGCATTATCGCCGAAGATGGCCGTCGCCCGCAGCGGTTTTTTGCCGGCTCAGGCGGCCAGCCGCGAGGCAATCACGGCCACATTGACGATATCGGACGCCTGGCAGCCCCGCGACAGGTCCATCCAGGGTTTGGCCAGGCCCTGCAGCAGCGGGCCGATGGCGTTTGCCCCACCCAGTCGCTCGGCAATCTTGTAGCCGATGTTGCCGGCGTTGAGGTCCGGAAAGACGAACACATTCGCCCTCCCCGCCACGGCCGAGTCCGGGGCCTTGACGACGGCGACCGACGGCACCAAGGCTGAATCAAATTGCAATTCGCCGTCAATTTCCAGGTCCGGCGCCAGCGTTCGGGCAATCGCCAGCGCCTCGCGGACCTTTGCCGCCTTCGGGTGATCCGCCGAGCAGCGGGTCGAGAAGGACAGCAGGGCGACCCGCGGCACCTCGCCCGTCAGGGCCTGGTGAGTGGCGGCGCTGGCGACCGCAATCTGCGCCAGCTGTTGCGGGTCCGGGTCTGGCACCACCGCACAGTCGGCAAAGCTGAGAACGCGATCCGGCAACTGCATCAGGAAGGTGCTGGAAACCAGCTTGCTGCCGTGCGCCAGCCCGACGCCGCGCAAGCCGCAGCGCAGGACGTGGGCGGTGGTCGCAATCGAGCCACTCACCACCGCGTCCACCCGTCCGAGCTTGAGCGAGAAGGCGGCGCGCATCAATGGATCGGCAAGGGCCTGCCGGTTTGCGTCCATGCCCCTGCCGGCCAACGCCTCGGCCATCGCTGCGTCAATCCGCGCTTCCCACCGTTCCGCGTCCGGCTCCCGCGCCAACGGGTCCGGCAACAAGGGAATTACCAGCCTCTGCGCGGCCAGCTCCCGCACCGCCTCGATGACGCGCGAATCCTGCGCTTCCGGCAGGTACACCCGCCGCAGCCGCGTCGCCGCCTGCTCCCGCAGCCGCTTGATGATCATGAAAAGTAGGGTACGTCCCTGCTTTATTTGAGCAGGGCATCGGGGATGTCGAGTTCCATGTGCAGCAGCGCAAGGCCGTGCACCTTGCCCTGGGCGTCGGTCCTCTGGGTCTCGGTACCACCGCCGCCCAGCGAGTCGTGCAGAAGGAAATTCAGCGCGCGCAGGTTGGGCAGCTCGTAGCGGTCAACCTTGCCGAAATTGATTTGCGCGAAATGTTTCTGCACCCGCTCGACGGTCAGTTCCTTGCAGAGGAACTCGTAAATCTCCGGCGACTTGGCCATCACGCCGACATTGCTGCCGGCGCCCTTGTCGCCCGAGCGGGCAATGGCGATATCCATCAACTTTCTGCGAGCCATCAGATTTCCTCCACCGTGACCGTGGTGCTGACTTTCTTTTTGTCCATCAGCGCCGGCCAGTAACCGACGATTGGGCTGGGTGTCGGGCGGCCGGCGGCGAATCCGGTGATGCCCGGCGGGCCGCCGGTGACCAGCGGCGCCAGTTCGCGGCCGAGGAAGCCCAGCAGGTTTTTGTCCTTGCCCTTGGCGCCGATGCGCATCACGATTTCAGAAGGCTGATCCGGCGGCGGCACGATGCCCTTGTAGCAGACGTTGGTGCCGATGAACTCAACGAAGCGATCCTCCTCAGGAACGTGCAGGCCGTACATCGCCAGGCGCTGGAACACGATCTCGGCGCAGAGTTTGGCCTTTTCCACCGCGTCCGGCCCGGTGACGACCAGCATGCCGGACACCTTGTAGCCGTTGGCGTAAGACATCGACACCTTGTAGGTCGGTGTCGGCGCCGCGCCCTTGATGCCGGACACCTGCACGCGGTCCTTGCCGTCCTGCTTCAGCTGGACGGTGGTGAAGTCGGCGATGCAATCCGGGCCCAGGTAGCGGTTCGGGTCGCCCATTTCGTACAACAGCTGCGAGGTCACGGTCTCGATGTTGACCAGGCCGCCGGTGCCTTCATGCTTGGTGATGACAAAGCTGCCGTCGGCCGAAGCCTCGGCAATGGGCCAGCCAATTCGCGCAAAATCCTTGACTTGCCGCCAATCGGAGTAGTTGCCGCCGGTGCACTGCGGCCCGCACTCAAGAATGTGTCCCATCACCGTTCCAGCCGCGAGCCGGTCGTAGTCGTCCATCGACCAGCCAAACTCGTGCAGCAGCGGAGCCAGCGCAATCGAAGGATCGGTGGCGCGCCCGGTGATGACGACGTCGGCTCCCTGCGCCAGGGCATCGGCGATTGGTTTTGCGCCGATGTAAACGTTGGCACTGGTGATTTTGTCCAGCACCGTGCTGACCGGCGCGCCGCTGTCCAGATTCCGGAATTCCTCCCCACCCTTCATCAGGTCCGGCATTTGCGTGAGAATGTCGTCGCCTTCGACGATGCCGATGCGCACGCCCTTCAGTCCCAGCTCCTGCACCACCTTGCGCAGCGCCTCCAGGCAACCGCGCGGGTTGACGCCGCCGGCGTTGGCGATGATTCGAATCCCTTTCTTCTTGCACTGCGGCAGGATGCGGCGCAGCAGCTCGACGAAATCCGTGGCGTAGCCGGCCGCGGGATCCCGCTGGCGCAGCTTCTGCATAATGCTCATCGTGATTTCGGCCAGATAATCCAGCGTCAGGTAGTCGAGCGGACCTTCCTCGACCAGCCGCACCGGGCCGGTAAGGCTGTCGCCCCAGAATCCCTGGCCATTGGCAACGCGTATGATTTTTTGGGTCATCGATCAGATCGGTAGAAAGTGGATGAGGTAAAGCAGTGCCGCAGCGTAAAGGCCAGCCACCAGATCGTCCAGCATGATGCCGGTGCCGCCATGTACTTTTTCATCCAGCACCCGGATCGGCCAGGGCTTCCAGATATCAAACAGCCTGAAAAACACAAAGGCCGCCAGCACCCCGCTCCAGAACGGCCAGGGCCAAAGCCCCAATGCCGGCAGCAAGGGCGTGGCGGCGACGAGGAACCCGGCAATCTCGTCAAACACGATGCCGGGACAGTCGTGTAGCCCCAGGCGCCTGGCGCTGTTGCCGCAGATCCAGACCCCGGCGGCGCTGACCAGCAGCACCGCGGCAAGGTAGCCGCCCGGATTCAGTCCGGACAGCGCCCACCACAGCGGGATGCCCAGCAAGGTTCCGAACGTGCCCGGCGCCTTCGGCGAGAGTCCGGTGCCCAGGCCGAAGGCCAGCAGGTGAACCGGATCGGCCAGCACCACGCTCACCGGCGGACGCGGCCCGCGGTCCTGCGGGCGATTGCCGACGCTCACGCGAAGTGGCGGAAGCCGTGTGCGTTGAATGGAATCTTTTGGCCCTTGCCATCCACCATGGAGATTCCGCGACCCTTGATGATGCGGCCGACCTCGGTCAGCGGCTGCTTGATGCGCTTGCGCAGGACCGGCACTGCCTTGGGCGGCAACACCACGCACAATTCGTAGTCGTCGCCACCGGCAATCTGCAAGTCGAGGCGCTGGTCGGGCGTGGAATTGGCGCGAAACGCCTTCGACATCGGCAAGCGGTCGGCGCGGATTTCGGCGCCCACGCCGCTGGCCGCAAGAATGTGGGCAAGGTCGCCGGACAATCCGTCGGACAAGTCAATCGCCGCGTGCGCCAGTCCGCGCATCGCCGCGCCCGCGGCCAGCCGGGGTTTTGGCCGGTGCAGGCGCTTGAGCAGCCATTCGCGGTCCGCGTCCTTTTCCTCGCCGCGTTGCGTCTCGCCCCCGAGGCGCAGGGCCAGGGCCGCATTCCCGAGCGTTCCGGTGACGCAGACCGCATCGCCGATGCACGCGCCGGATCGGCGGATCGCTTTGCCGGCCGGCACCGTGCCCAGCGCGGTGATGGTGATCGACAGGGGACCCTGAGTGGTATCGCCACCGACCAATGCCACGCCGGACTTGCGCGCCATCGCGCCCAGGCCGGCAGCAAAGCCGGCCAGCCATTCCGGATCAACCATGCGCATGGTCAAGGCGAGGGTAAACCAGCGCGGCTCGGCTCCCATCGCGGCGAGGTCCGACAGATTGACCGCCAGCGACTTCCAGCCGATGGCCTGCGGATCGGTGTCCTCCGGGAAATGCCGGCCCGCAATCAGTGTGTCGGTGGTCATCGCCAGTTCGTGGCCCCGCGGCGGCTGCAGCAGCGCCGCGTCGTCGCCGATGCCCAGCGCAACGTCCCCGCGCGGCGGCGTCAGGCGGCCGAAGTAGCGGTGGATCAGCGCGAACTCATCCATTGCCGACTTCCACCGCCCGAACGGTGCGCGCGACCTTGTCGAGCACGCCGTTGATGTACTTGTGGCTGTCCTCGCCGCCGAACAGCTTGGCGAGGTTCACCGCCTCGTTCACCACGACCTTCCACGGCACGTCGGGACAGAACATCAATTCGTAGCTGCCGACCATCAACACCGCCCGCTCCACCGGGTCCAGCTGCTCCAGGTCGCGGTCGAGGTATTCGCTGAAGGTGTCCGTCAGCGTGTCAGCCTCGCGCAGCGTGCCGTGCAGCAACTCCTTGAAATACGCCACGTCCGCGCGTCCGAGGCTGTTCTCGTCATGGAATTCCTTCAGCAGGCGCTCGGCCGAGGTCTCATTCACCAGCCACTGGTACACGGCTTGCATGGTGACGCGCCGCGCCAGGCCGCGGCGTGTGACGTTCTGGGGTTCATCGCTCATTTCAGCTCCCGCTTCAGGCGCAGCATTTCCAGCATGGCGGCCGTGGCTTCATAGCCCTTGTTGCTGCGGCCTGGGCGCGAGCGTGAGGCTGCTTGCGCGGCAGTGTTTACCGTGAGGACGCCGAAGCCCAGCGGGAACGCGTGCTTCATCGCCACGTCCTGCAGGCCACGGGCGCACTCGCCGGCAACGAAATCGAAATGCGGGGTGTCGCCGCGGATCACCGCGCCCAGCGTCACCACACCATCGTGCTTGCCGCGCCGCGCAATCAACTCGGCAGCCAGCGGAATTTCATAGGCTCCGGGCACGGCGTAGCGATCAATCCGGGTGGCGGCCACGCCCCAGTCGCGCAGCGCCTTGCGGGCGCCGGCTTCCAGCGCCGCGACGATGCCGGTGTTCCAGCGAGTGACCACGATGGCGACGCGGGCGCGTGCAAATTCCTTCTGTGCCGGCGCCGGCGGCGCGGCATAACCGGTCTTGTTGGCCATTATTCGCAGGGTACGTAATCAACCACTTCCAGCCCGAAGCCGGAAATCGCGTGCATCCGCTTGGGCGCGGACAGCACCCGCATGCGCCGCACGCCCAGGTCGGACAGAATTTGTGCCCCGATGCCGTAGGTACGCAGCACCGAGCGGTCGTCGGAGTCGGGCGCATCGCCCGTCGGCGCCGCATCCAGTTGCACGATCTGCTGAACCAGTTCGCGCGGCGTCTGCGGCTTGCGCAGCAACACCACCACGCCGTGGTCCTCCTCGGCGATGCGGGCCAGGGCGCTGCGCACCGGCCAGCCAAACTCCTCGTGTTCGACGCCGAGCACGTCCTGCAGGGTGTTGCCGATATGCACGCGAACCAGCGTGGGCTTTTGCGCGGCCAGCTCGCCCCGCACCATCGCCAGATGCACCGTCTTGTCGATTCGATCCTCGTAGACGGCCAGCCGGAATTCGCCAAACTCGGTCTTGATCTTGCGGTCGGCGATGCGCTCGACACTGTGCTCGGTGGAGAAGCGGTAGCGGATCAGGTCGGCGATGGTGCCGATCGTGAGCTTGTGCTCGCGCGCGAACGCGATCAGGTCGGCACCGCGCTTCATGGTGCCGTCGTCGTTGACGATCTCGCAGATCACCGCGCAGGGCGACAGGCCGGCGAGGCGCGCAAGGTCCACCGAGGCTTCGGTATGGCCGGCGCGGGTCAGCACCCCGCCCTCGACGTAACGCAGCGGGAAGATGTGACCCGGTCTGGCGAAGTCTTCCGGCTTGGAGGCTGGGTCGGCCAGTGCGCGTATGGTCTTGGCGCGGTCCGTGGCGGAAATGCCGGTGGTGGTGCCGTGGCGATAGTCCACCGAGACGGTGAACGCCGTGCGATGAATCTCGGTGTTGTCCGGCACCATCTGCGGCAGGCGCAGCTGATCCAGCTGCTCGCGCAGCATCGGCATGCAGACGATGCCGCTGCCGTGGCGCACGAAGAAGGCGACCGCCTCCGGCGTGACTTTTTCTGCCGCGACAATGAGGTCACCCTCGTTCTCGCGGTCGGCGTCATCCATCAGGATCACGGTTTCACCGGCCTTGATGGCGGCGATGATGTCTTCGGTGCGGTCCAGCCCGCTGCGGGCCGTTTCCAGCGAGGCAACCTTGGTCATTGTTGGAGTCGTTCCAAATAGCGCGCGAGCAGGTCAACCTCGAGGTTGACCCGGTCGCCGGGGCGTAATTGTCCCAGAGTCGTGCTCTTGAGGGTATGGGGGACCAGCATCAGCTCGAATCGCAAGCCCTTGATTCGATTGACGGTCAGGCTAACGCCGTGCAGGCAGACCGAGCCCTTGCGGGGGATGTAACGGGCAAGGCCGGTGGGTACTGAAAACACC